>DAHUXT010000132.1 GCA_027307065.1 Ktedonobacteria bacterium | reverse complement strand
AAACGATTGCAGTCCAAACGCAGAAAAACATGAAAAAATGCCGCCCGAAAGCACCACGACAGCTCGTTGATTGGTGATGATTTGTTGAACCAGCTTTCATCAGAACCACGCCGCCGACGCGCTCGCAACCACGAGCAGTGGTACGCGGTTTCCAGTGCTAAGGCCAGGTTCCCGCTCATGTGCTATACGTCGTCACACATGCGATTCGGTGGCCTGCTCATTGTCGATTTGGAATAACCCGGAGGCCCTATGATCGCTCGCACATGGCATGGCGAGACACCCATTGCCAAAGCCGATGAATATCTACATCTGATGCGCACCGTGGCCGTACCCGATTATCAGGCGATCCCTGGCAATCGCGGCGTGTATGTGCTGCGGCGCGTCGCCGGCGAGACTACCCACTTTCTGCTGATCACGTTTTGGGAGTCTGAAGATGCCATCCGCCGATTCGCCGGAGACGACATCGAAAAGGCAAAGTATTACGACTTCGACACCGACTTTCTGCTGAACCTTGATCCGACGGCGACGCACTACGAGGTATACGGCTCGTTCTAAAAGCACTGTGACGGCGTCGAGAAGGGCGTGGCCGATTTCTTGACGCCTCCGTGATACCCGTGAGAGACGATTCCTTCAGGGTCAGTTTGAGCAGGTTGTCATGTCGCTCACATGACGCCGACCTGAGCGAAGGAGAAATCGTCATGACCATCGTAAACGAGGCCAGAAGCGCGTTACAAAGTGGCGCATCTACTGTGCTATCGACCATACAGCGACGTCCGAAGACCAAGAGACGCCTGATGGCACTCAGGCCGCAGAAGCTGATGAAGCAGGTCAATCGCCGCTTCGGACCGCGCCGCACACGCAAGGTTCCAGTACTTCCGATCGTACTCGCGGCAAGCGCGACAACGACTGCTCTGGTGGGCTTTTTTGTGCTGCGACGCTATCGAACCACACGCGGCGCCAGCGAGGAAGTCGTCGAAAACGAGGCAGCGGTGCTGGTCAGCTAACAACCATCCACGCATGCCATTGCATCGCCAACGGCCGAATATCAGATTTGCGGCGTAGTTTGCTTGCCAACAGCAAGCGTAACGCGCGCCGCAGTCTGCTGCTTTCCGCGCTGAGCAACAGCGATGCGTACGGGCGGCTTTGCCCGAAGGAGCATGACCATGAGCGCTCCCACACCAACAGGCGCGCCGCATGAGGAAACCATGCGCGAGTCTCCCCCAGAAGTAGCTCCATATACATCACAGCCTATGCCGGAGCACGGGCCGTCATTCCCGACTCCGCCCGCCACCCCGCAGCAGCGGAAAGCCAGCCGCACAGGAGTCATCATCGCCATCGTGGCGATTGTCGTGCTGGCGCCGGTGATGCTCTGCATAGGCGCGGCGCTGCTGGCTGGCAGCTTCGGTGCTTTTGTGGCATCGCGGCAGGTCGAACAGACCGCGACGAGCAGATTCCAATTCGCCGTGCGTGACTATCCCAGTATCACCATCTTCAATTCCGCTGGCACCATCTCAGTGACTGGCGGCGCCGTGCAGCAGGTGACGGTGGTGGCGACGAAGCACGCGCGCGCCCTCAGCAGTGATGCGGCTCGTAGCCAGTTGAACGGGATGAACGTCACAGCCACGCCCACGAATGCCGGAGCCGATATCAGTGCGACGATGGCGCAGAACTCCTCACTGGGCCAACGAAACATCACGCTACAGATTACCGTGCCCGCGACCAGCAACATGCGGGTAACAATGAACGCTGGCACCATCACGCTGCGCTCGATTACCGGCACGCTGAGCGTCGCAAACACTGCCGGAACGGTTGACCTGCAGAACGCAACGGTACAGGGCGCGTCGACCATGAACGTGACGACCGGCACCTACCGAGTCGCCGGCTCGCTCGCCAAGGACGCCGCGATGACCGTGGACGTTGGAACGGGGAGTGTGGCCATCCATCTTCCACAGGCGACCGCCGCCCATGTGGATGCGTCGACGCGTGTAGGGGCCGTCACCGTCTCCTCGTGGGCAGCCCCCATTCAAAAGTCAGGCACTGGCCAATCGGCCACGTTCGATCTCAATCCGCAGCCGAATAGCGCCATGACGATACGTGTTGGGGTAGGCGGGATCACCCTCAGCGCCCATGCTCAAATCGCATAGACACGTATGTCGCGCTCGCGTCGTCAGTCGCCAACATGAGTCGCGGACCCATGCTGGCGACGCTTCATATCTACGGATGCGGGCCATCGGGGAATGTGGGCTGATTGCTGCGCGATTGCAGGCGGGAGAGCACGGAGGCGTACGCGGCGAGGCCGAGCGCCAGCACCGAGGGCAGATAGATGACGCCCGCGCCATTCGCCGCGAGCGCGCATCCGCCGAAGACCAGCGCGGTTGCCCCCCACAGCGGGAATGCCGCCGCCCGCCGGCCCGTCCGCGCCTCGAGAATCGCACCAAGGCCGCCCGCCAGCGAGAGAACCAACATCGCCAGCACAAATAACCAGACGGTCGCGCCAGATGGCGCCTGTGCCAGCGACTCATACCGGAGCGCGTTCGCCGGGCAGCGTGACAACGTCGCAACGGCGCAGACGGGCACGATGGGCGCAAAGACCACAAAGACGAAGGCGAGCAGACCCATCGCACAGGCGGCAATACCCGCCGCGAACTCGATCCTTCGCGCCCTCATCTCGCCTCCAGCAGCATCCATCCCTTTTGGCACAGCGCAAGCCAGCGGAAGGGGACGTTTCACGTGCAGCACGCGCCGTGTCTGAAAGGCTACCGTTCGACTATGGTCAAGCGGCCTGTTGGGCGGCGACGGCTGGGCGCAGTCGCGCCATGTGTGTTCTCACCAGCAGCGCCTGCGCAAAAATGGTGCCTATCGACGTGTACACAATTAGCTTCTGGCTGACCGCGTGGATTTCGTCGCCGATGAGGTTCGCGGGCGATGGGCCGAAAAACATCAGCCACAGGTAGCCAAAGAGTATTATGACGAAGACCGTATTCACGCGCAAGAGCGACACCGGAAGTCTGCGTTCGAGGCGCAAGGCTACCATTTCCAGGATCATCGCCACCAGCAGCAAACGAAACGCCCATTGCGTAACCGCCTGATGCTGCATGTAGAACCGATCGTGCGGCGTCAACCCCACCCCAACGAAGCCGAGCGCAGCCGCCGCGCCCACAAGCGTCGCCAGCAGATTCACCCGCCGCGCCCAGAGAAGCTCTGAGTGGGAGCGAAAGAATCTGGCGAATGCGATGAAAAAGGCGCCAAGCCCGATCCCAACCACCACCATTGCTGTCGTGAAGAGCACCATTGAAGGGTAGTTCAATACGCCGGACTGTGTGCGTATCTGTCCCAGGTCGCTAAATGTGTTCAAGAAGAACTGATAGCCATGCGTGAACCGAATTGGGCCAGCGCCACCGGGGTACAGCACCATCGCGAGCGTTGTGAACGCCACAAACAGGGCGCAGACACCCGCGATGATTGCGAAGATGTTTCGATAGACCTTCCAATGCCAAAATGCGGCAAGCGACGTTCGCAGTGAAGCGCCAGCGGATACCGGAGATTCCATAATACGCGTCTGTCCTCTAAAGTCTTGTCGGCTACTCAGTCAACATAACTCAACCGTGGCATCAGTAGGCAACGCGCTCACACGGAGCGTCAACCTGGCGAACCGTATTTTCAACCCGGCAAATAGGGCGCTTGAGGCCGTTGTGATGTGATTGTGACGCAATTGTGACGCGCCATCGCGCCGCCGTGCCGCGCATGTGAGACGACGATGGCAGTCTTCGAATAGGGAGAGCAAGCTGCTCGTCCGCGCCTGGAGAATCCCCGCGCGAAACCAATGAACCGCAGCCCGCGCAGCGCCATCTTCCATGGAGTGCGGCCATGAACGCGATTAAATCCGCCGCGCCATCACCAGCGAGCATGCACGAGGCGGCAGCGACAGCGCCATTGCCTCCCCAGCGGCCACGTGTCGCCGAAATAGACTGGTTGCGCATGCTCATTGTGCTCGCCATTATTCCCTATCACGCGCTGATCCTCTTCAGCGCGGCAAGCGCCACCGTGCTGCAGAACGCAACAACTAGCGCCCAGTTGCCCATCATCTTCGGCGCGCTCGAAGCCTGGGGGATTCCGTTGATATTCCTGTTGGCGGGGGCGTCGAGTAAATTTGCCCTGGATGCGCGCCCGCCCGCGACCTATGTGAAAGAGCGGATCTTTCGGCTGCTGATTCCTGTCCTGCTGGTCATGCTCGTGTTTGCGCCGCTGCGCGCCTACTACCTCCTGCTGAGCAATCCGGGCCTCATCAGCGTCAGCCCCGCGCCAATCCCGCATCCCGAAGATTTGCGCAACATCGGCGAATTCTTCCAGCAGTACCTGACCAGCTTGCTGACTACTGGCTCGCCGATCGTCGTCCGCAATTCGCTCGCGCATCTCTGGTTCGTGCCGCGTCTGCTGATTGCGTCGATCATCTGCCTGCCGCTCTTTCTCTTCCTGCGGGCGCGCTGGCCAGAATGGATGCGACGTCTGGCATCCTCGCGCATCTCCATGGGTGCGCTGCTGCTCGGCGGTGGATTCGTGCCTGCGGTATTGGTCGCCCTGCTGCAACCCGGCTGGCTCCATCGCCTGACCGCCAACCTTCCGCTCAACGAGGACTGGACGAGCTTCGCGCTGGAGGTGGTGGTCTTCATCTACGGCTATCTGATCTATTCCAGCGTGGAACTGCGGTCGGCGGTGCGGCGGTTGGCCCCCCTGTTACTGCTGCTCGCGGCAGCGTGCTGGACGATTGTGTTTGTGGTCAGACTCGGCGGGCATACGCCCCCCAACACGTTCTCACTCGCCAATGCGCTGTTCTCGCTGGTGCAGGTGTTCGCGATATGGCTGCTCATGGCAGGCGTGCTGGGGCTGGGAATGCGCTATCTCACGCGCACCACCAGGTGGCAGACCTATCTCACGACGGCCACCTTCCCCGTCTACATTTTGCACCTGCCGCTGCTTACCATCATCGCGTACTACCTGCGGGCGCTGCCAGTGCCGTGGTTCGTGCTATTGCCGCTCATCGCGAGTCTGACGCTGGGCGCGTCGTTCGCTCTGTATGAATTCGTCGTGCGGCGCGTGCCGTTCATCCGGCTGCTCTTTGGCCTGAACTCCCAGCGGCCGCCCGCGCCAGGGAGCAAGCGACGGACGCTATCCTCTACAACAGGCTCTTGAGCCGGTCGCGGTCGATATTCCCCCCGCTGAGCACCGCGACGACCTTTTCGCCTTCGGCAACCTGCGTTTTGCCAGAGAGCAGAGCGGCAACGCTGGCGGCGGCGGCTGGCTCCGCCTGGAACTTGCAGCGCTCCATCACCAGCAGCAGCGCGGCGCTGATCTCATCGTCCGTCACCAGCACCATCTGGTCCACGTATCGCTGGACGATGGCCAGATTCAACTCGCCCGCGAAGGGAGCGGTCAGGCCGTCGGCGATGGTGGAGACTTTCTCCAGCGGGACGGACTTGCCCGCGGCAACAGCGTTGTGCATCGTCGGCGCGCCCTCCGGCTCGACCAGGATGATGCGTGCCTGTGGGCGCCGCTCTTTGATCGCCACCGCGATGCCCGAAATCAGTCCGCCGCCGCCGCACGGTACAATGACCACGTCGGCATCAGGCAGATCTTCCAGTATCTCAAGTCCGGTCGTGCCCGCCCCGGCGACGATGCGCGGATCGTCATACGCGTGGATGAAGTGCAGACCGCGCTCGCGTTCGAGTTGATGCGCGTGATCGAAGAGGACCGTTGGCGTCTTGCCAAAGAGCACCACCTCGGCGCCGTAGCCACGGGTCGCCTCGATCTTGCTGCGCACCGCCACCTCTGGCATAACCACCGTCACCGCGACACCTTCATTCGCGCCAGCCCATGCCGCCGCCTGGGCATGGTTGCCCGCCGAGACCGTAATCAATCCCTGGCGTTTCTGCGCATCGGTCAGCGACAAGACTTTATTCAACGCACCGCGTACCTTGAAGGAACCCGTCTTTTGCAGCAATTCCGCCTTGACATACAGTTGCACCGGCGGCGACACCATGTTGCCCAGCGAATGAGCCGAGAGCAGCGGTGTGCGATGCACGCGCCCGGCAATCAAGCGCTGAGCCTCCAGCACGTCGTTCAGTGTCACCATCATCTGCTACCCCCTCTGTAGTCACGCTTTCCTGGGGCATCGTGCCCGCCACCTAGCATAGCAGATAGCGCTACCCGGTCGCTGACCCGCCATCACGTTCACACCGCCGCCAAGATGGCCATCCAATGGTCCTGTTGGCACATCCCCGAATGGCTGCTATAGTGGTGCGACGTTCGGCAAATATCGGCCTTGGAGGATGGTATGGCGAACACATTTCAGGACCAGGCAAACGAGAGATTCGACAAAGCAACGGCTTTTCTCAATAGTTCGCACAGCCTGCTACGCAACGACCTCATCTATGTCTCGGCGCTGGCGGACGCAGTCTCGGCGATCAAGAACATGTTGCAAGGGTATCTCTATACGCAGATCGCGCAGAAGCCAGCGGGGCTTGCGCCACAGTCCTGGCAGGAGGCAGCCGCCAGCAACAGCACGCCCGACCTGCTGCGCGCGGCGGCGGAGGCTGGATTGCGCTTGCCCAATCTGCTTGGCCCCCGCATCAACCAGCTCAACCGGGACCGCAACTCGCGCACGCACGACGACCCCAAGCGGTTGATCGACTATGGCCGCGCCCAGGAAGCCATCGCCATTGCTGAAGAGGTGCGTCGCAGTGTCCGCGCCGCGCTGGGGCTGGCATCCGCTCCTGCCAGAAGCACGGCTGGCCAGCCCGACGCAGCCGCGGCAACGCCCGCATCCAAAGCGCCAACACCAGTTGCCGCGGCGACCGTTGCCAGCGTGCCAGCGCCCGCGCAGACGAATGCGCTTGCTGGCGACGACCCAGACGAGACCGATGAGGATGTCTCGCCCGCTTCGATCAGACGCGGGTCACGCGTACGTCGACTTTTCCGCGCGCTGGGACGAGTCGCCGCGCTGCTGCTGCTGGTGGTGGTTGGCTTCGCCGCCGGTGTGGGAGTCATGATTCCCATCAACAGCGGACACGCGCCCTCCTGGCTGAGCTTCGCGACGCGCCTGTTGCCGACGCCCGCCTCCGTCGTGAAGGTGGTGACGCCCACGCCGACGACCACACCCATGGCCACCGGGCCAATCATCCTTGGCGCGGTCACGGTCAGCGTGCCGGAATGCCGGGGAGGCAGCCCCAGTTTTGTGCTGCACAACACCGGGACAGCGGCGGTGCAATGGGCGGTCGCAAGTCCGGGTTCTACGTCTCCGTTGTTTACCATTGGCCTGAATGACACGCCGCAACCCGCGCTCTTCGGCTCGCTGAATAACACAAGCTCCGTCATCATCTACGTTGCCCAGAGTCTGCCCGTGGTCGTCACAACACCGAGTGGCGCGGTGCAACTGGCGCTCCCGGCGTGTTAAAATAGTGCGGGTAGTCCAGGGTAACAGGAATATTGCGCCCACAAGCGACTGAACGTGCGCTACGGGAACGAGGGGGAATCGAAGTTGGCTGCTGACGTCGGCAAGAAATACGTGATCATCGGCAATGGTATCGCGGGCACCACCTGCGCCCAGATGCTGCGCAAAAACGATGTCTCGTGCGACATCTGGCTCATCACCAATGAGCCGCATCCGCTGTACAATCGGGTCTCGCTGCCGCGCTATCTGCAGGGACTGCTGCCGGAGCAGAAGGTGATGATTCGCGACCGCGCCTGGCATGAGCAGCAGAACATTCAGCTTATGACCGAGACACTCGTGACCTCGGTGGATACCGACGAACGCGTCGTTCACCTGAACCACGGCGGCCCTCTGCGCTACGATGCCCTGCTGGTGGCGACGGGCGGCTGGGCGAACAAGCTCGATGTGCCGGGCGTGGCTGGCACGAACTACATCTACAACTTCGTCACGCTGGACGACACCCGCGAGATCATCGCCCGCGCGCTGGAGAGCAAAGAGGCCGTCACCTCCGGCGGCAGCTTCATCGCCTATGAGATGACCGAAGGTCTGAACGTGCGCGGCGTCCACGTCACCTGGCTGATGCGTGGCCCATACTGGCTGCGCAACATCCTCGACGCCGACGGCGGCCAACTGGTTGACAACATCGCCACCCGCCACGGCGTTACCATCGTGCATGGCGACCAGATCGAGCGCGTGGTGGCCGATAGTGGCGTACCCAAGGCGGTGATCGGCGCGACGGGCAAAGAGTATCCCACCGACGTGATCGGAATTGGCCTGGGACTGACGCTCAATCATGGCTTTCTGGCGACAACCGCCATCGAGCGGCAGACAGGTATCATGGCGAATGAGTATCTGGAGACGAACGTGCCCGGCGTCTATACTGCTGGCGACGTCGCCGAGTTCTACGATCCGATGATCGGGCGCCACACCGTCATGGGCACGTGGGATAACGCGCTGGCCCACGGGCGTATCGCGGCGGTCAACATGGCGGGCGGCCACAATCCCTACATCGACGTGGCAACCTACACCAGCCCACTGTTCGATACCAACATCGCGGTGATGGGAATCGCCGAGTCGAATAATCCCGCGCTGGAGTCGTTCTCGAAGATGGCGCCTGGCGACAAGGGTAACACCGACTATCGCAAGTTCTTCTTCAAGGACAATCGGCTGGTCGGCTCGGTCTTCATCGGCAGCCCCACGGGGCGCAAGAAGGTCGTCGAGTTGATTCGCGACGGTGGCAACTACGCCACCCAGGCCGAGCGCGAGGCGCTCTTCGACGTGCGATAGAGAGGCCACACCCCTAGCCCCTCCCCCAAGGAGAGAGGGGAAGCAGCGTCGCCCGCCCGAGGAGCACAACATGCCTGAGCACCATACCCTGGCGAACGAGCTTGAAGCGGTGCTCCATCACGAGATTCCGCTCAGCCGCCAGATCGGTCTGACGGTGGCCGGGTATGATGGTGCGTGCCTCTCACTGCGTGCGCCGCTCGCGCCCAATATCAACCACAAGGCGACGGCATTCGCGGGCAGTCTGACAGCTGTAGTGACACTGGCGGGCTGGGGTACGGCATGGCTGCTGCTGCACGAGCACGAGATGCGCGGCACCATAGTCATCCAGGAAAGCACGACGCGCTATCTGCTGCCTGTCGGCCACGACTTTGTCGCCAGTTGCCGCGTGCCGGACGAGCGCGAGGTCGAGCGCTTCCTGCTGGGGCTGCGGCGCCGGGGAAAAGCGCGCCTGCGGCTCACTGTGGACATCGCCGATGGTGGTGGCAGGGTCGCAGTCGCTTTCATCGGACATTACGTGGCATTCGCGCACATCGGGGAGAGTGGCGATCAGCCCGTCGTCATCAATCTCCCCGCCGAGGAGAATGAGCCATGAGCGATCCCGTCGCGGTGCTTCGAGCTTTTGGCGAGGCGGTTGTGCGGGGCGAGCCCGCGGTGGCAGCCAGCCTCTTCACCCTGGATGCTACCTACGAGGAGCCGCCCGTCCCCATGCTGCGAGGACGCGCCGCCCTGCTCGACTTTCTGACGGACTTCGCCGATCGCCATACCGACGTCAGATTCACCATCAGCCGCGCCTTCGCCAATAGCGCACAAACACATCTTGCCTCTGAATGGCGATTCGCGTACACCCGCACCGAAGATGGCACACAGCGCGTCTACGAGGGCATGAGCATTGTCGAGTTAGGCGCCGACGGCCTTATGGCGAGCTGGCGCGGCATTTCGGCGCTGCTCTAGGGACTGTCTGACGAATCGGCGGGCGGCAGCGCCCGGGCGGGTCCGTCGCCTGGCTGTGCAGGCGTGACATGTGCCATCTCTCCGCCTTCTGGCGCGGCTCACCGCTGCAGGAGGCGCATCGCCTCGTCGAACTCGATTTCGCCCTTGGACAAACGCCGCAACACGGCGGTACGCCGCTCCCGTTCCCGGTCGCCGCGTGCACCCTCGTCCGGCGCACCCATGGCGGCCACGATGTCATCGAGGCGATTGCGCGCCGTGTTATAGGCGATATTCAAATCAGCGGCGGCTCTCTGCACGTTGCCGCGATTGCGCGCGAGATGGCCGACAAACTCCAATTGCTCCGGCGTCAGACGCCCGATCCATCCCAAG
>DAHUXT010000131.1 GCA_027307065.1 Ktedonobacteria bacterium | reverse complement strand
GAGCGTCTCGCTATGTTCTTCGCTGGGCAACCGCCGCCACCAGATCGGCAAGTGTCGCCGCCGCCGCCGGATGCCCCAGCGTGCGCACCGCCGAGGCCATCAGCGTGCGTCTGGCCGCGTTGTCCAGCAGCGGATAGAGCGCCGCGCCAAGGGTTTTGGGCGTCAGGTCGCGGTCGAGCACCATCTCTGCCGCGCCCGCCTTGCGAAACATCTCGGCGTTGACAGCCTGCGGCGAGCCTGTAAATCCCGGCGGCAGCGGGACGAGCACACTCGGCAGGCCCAGCGCCGCGAGCTCGGTGAGGGTGGATGCGCCCGCGCGGCAGAGCGCCACGTCACTGGCGGCCAGCGCGCCGGGCATCTCTTCGTTGAGGTAGGGATAGAGTTTGTAGCGGGCGGCCAACGCGGGCAGGGGCGCCAATTGGTGCGCGGCTGCCTGGCTCGTCTCACGATACGTCAGGTTGCCGCTGACATGAATCACCTGGCAGCGCATCAGCAATTCCGGCAACGCATCTACCACCACCTGATTGAGATGGCGCGCCCCCTGGCTGCCGCCCGTCACCAGCAGCACCGGCAAATCGGGCGAGAGGTCAAATTGCCGCTTGTAGGTCGCGGAGTCGGCGTCCACCATCGCCAGTATCTCCTCGCGTACGGGATTGCCCGCCAGTACCGTGCGCCTGCGGGGGAAGTAGCGTAGCGAATCGGCAAACGAGACGGAGATGCGGGAGGCAAATGGCGTGAGCAACCGGTTCGCCAGATTCGGGGGCACATCCTGCTGATGCATCACCAACGGCACGCTTTCGATACGAGCGGCAATCCCGGCGGGCACGGAGACGTAGCCACCACTGGTAAAGGCGGCGTCAGGCGCGAAGTGTTGCACATGGCGCAGCGCCTGCATCATTCCCACCGGCACGCGGGCCAGATCGGTGAAGGTGCGCCGCGAGAGATAACGCCGCAGCTTGCCCGCGGTGATCGTCACCATCGGCAGCCCGGCGGCGGGCACAATCTGTGTCTCCAGTCCGTTGGCATCGCCCAGGTAGAGAATCTCGGCGTCGTAGCGCGCCCGTAGCTCACGCGCCACCGCCAGCGCGGGATAGATATGCCCCCCAGTGCCGCCCCCCGAAATCAGTATCCGCATGCCCTATCCATTCTCTCTCCATTGCCCCGATATGTCTCGTGCCCGGCGAGAAGCTCAGCAGCCATTATCCGCCATTTCGTTCGAGGCGTCTATCGAGACTACCTCTCTGGCACCCAGGGCTTATACATTCTATATTCTGAGGGACAATTCCAACGCATAACCCCACTCGTAGTATTCAGTGAGATGTGAGTGACGCGCATGGTCGGCATAGTGACGATGGCGCGTATGCCGGCAAAATAAGGAGACGTGTTCGTGGCAGACATGACAAACGAGACAACGACCGAGGGCAAGCGCGTTGCCGTGGGCGATCAGGCGCCAGACTTCACCTTACCCGACAAGAACGGCACACCAGTGCGGCTGAGCGATCTGCTCAAGAACAGCGCGGTGGTGCTCTACTTCTATCCGAAGGACGACACCCCCGGCTGCACCGCCGAGGCATGCAGCTTCCGCGATCAATATGCCGTCTTCAAGGATGCGGGCGCGGAGGTTGTCGGTGTCAGCTCGGATAGCGCGGAATCGCACCAGCAGTTCGCGGAGAAGCACCGCCTGCCGTTCGTACTGGTGAGCGACGGCGATGGCGCTCTGCGCAAGCGCTACGGCGTCCCCACAACATTTGGCCTGCTCCCAGGCCGCGTCACCTATATCATTGGCCGTGATGGCATCGTCCGTCACATCTTCTCGTCGCAGATGCAGGCAGAGAAGCACGTCTCAGAGGCGCTCAAGACGCTGCAAGCGATGGCATGACGAGACATGCCCACGTTGACGAAGCGGGCGATCAGGCGTCAACGGCCTCCGCCGATTCAGGATCACGACACGGTGACGGGGACATGCTGCACCGCGTTGTTCATGTAGCCGCCGACGTTCCAGGGGATGTCGAGCGGCTGGGTGTTGCCAGCGGAATCGGTGGCTCGTGAGCAGAGATCGTGTGTCCCTGGCGTCGCCTGCCAGTCAAACGTCCACGGCCGCCACGCATAGGGCGACGAAGACGGCGATTCGCCAAGCGTGGCGTCCTGCCAGGATTGTCCGCCGTCGGTGCTGATCTCGACACGCGTTATCAGACCCAGGCCCGACCACGCCCTGCCTTGCAGCGTGCAGGGGCCGGCATGCAGGAAACGCGCGCGCGTCATGAAATCGGGATATCCCGGCGGCTCCATTAGCGAACGCGGCACCATGCGCGTGACGGGTACCCCAGGATCGTCGCTGCTGGTCTGATAAAGATACGTGCCCGCCTGCTGAAACCCTTTGAATGGCGTATCGACAGCGGTAATCCGGCGCAGCCACTTGACGTGTGTCATCCCATACCAGCCAGGCACGATCAGCCGGAGCGGATACCCATGCTGCGGCGCAAGTGGCGCTCCGTTCATCGCGTAGGCCAGCAGCACATCGTCGCCGAGCGCCTCGTCGAGGCTGAGACTGCGCTGGTAGTCGTGCTCGATGCCGCCCTGAATGCCATGATCCATCCCGGTGAACACGATCTCGACCGCGCCGGGACGGATTCCAGCCTCTTTCAGGATAGGCGCCAACGGCGTGCCGGTCCACTCAGCCGTGCCAATCGCCTCGCGCAGCCAGGGCTGGCTGATGGCTCGCGGCTCCATCAGCGCGCGACCGTTGCCCGCGCATTCGAGCGTGACCGGCAGCGCGACTACTGGCCGCGCCTGGAGGTCCGCCAGGGAGAGGACGATGGGCCGCTCGACCAGGCCATCGATGGTCAGTTGAAACGAAGCGGCTTCGCCGTCGGGGATATCGAAGTGGATGAGCAGGTAGTGCAATCCCGCCGGAGTGATCGGATAGCGAAGCGCCTCAAGCGGCATCGCGTGGTTCCGCGCCGCCAGTTGCAACTCATCCATCGAGATCGCATTGGGAACCTGCTGCTCTTGCGCTGGATGCGCGGGTGTCTGGGATGCCATGGATGTCACCTTTGCTGCGCGGACGGCGTGGCCGCCTGTGAAGGGTCCGCGCATACCCATTGCTCACGTCTCCCACCTAGGCGACAGTCTACCATACGCATCAGGGTACTCGGCACGCCTGATGGCCAGCTACGTCGCGGCCCATCTCACGCCCACGCGTCATGCTCGCACTCACGCCAGCCCGGTCAGTTGCTCGCTGACGGACCAGAGCCGCTGCTGCGCCGCCTGATCGTACGATTCCTTGGAGGAGCGAATCGGCCTGCGCTTGTCGAAATACTCGCCGCTTACCGTCTCTACGTCAGGCGAGGTCGCCAGATAGACAGAGGTTTGCGCGCCGCGCTCAGTGTTGATCGCGAAGGGCCGCGCGATGGTCATCGCGATAGTCATGCCGAGGCCGTTGTTGCGGGCAAAGTTGCTGCCCACGAAGCCTGGATGCAGCGTGTTGGCAGTCACGCCACTGCCCGCCAACCGACGCGCAAGCTCATAGGTGAACATGATGTTGGCGAGTTTCGTCTCGCCGTACACGCCAAACGCGGAGTAGCGTCCCTGCGTGTGTTGCAGGTTGTCGAAGGGAATGCTCGCGCCCTGGTGTGCCATAGATGCCACCGTGACAATGCGCGCGGGTGTGTTGGCGCGCAGGGTATCGAGCAGCAGGTTGGTCAGCAGGAACGGCGCGAGATGGTTGAGCGCGAACGTCATCTCCAGCCCGTCCACCGTTTGCTGCCGCCGCGTGAAGACAGCGCCCGCGTTGTTGACAAGCACATGCAGCGCGCCATAGCGTCGCCGGAAAGCCTCGGCCACTCCGCGTACCGCCGCCTGCGAGGAGAGGTCGGCCAGCAGATAGTCTACCTCGGTAGCGCCTGTCTGCTGGCGAATGCTCTCGACGACGGCGCGCGACTTTGTCTCGCTACGCCCGACGATGGCCACCGTCGCGCCTCGGGCAGCCAGTTCGCGGGCTGTCACCAGCCCGATTCCGTCGGTCGCGCCCGTTACCAGACAGATTCTGCCGTCCATCTCATTGCTACGCTGCTGCATAACGCACCTAATTCCCCCATGTGTCGCATGCTGTACCGTACGCCCGTCCACCCACTGCACAAAGTATAGCGTCGCGCATACCTGCGCTGGTAGGCAGTCCCGCGATTTGCGGGCTAGGCGTGGGACGCGCTACCGTTTATATCATGGATCCCCAGAAAGTGTTGGAATCAGCGGATACTCGTCCGTGGCCGCTACCAGCCGGGCCGTGGGTCATGACCCAGGTCTGGCGGAAATTGCTCTTCGCCCACTGGCCGATTCCGGTTGAGGTGATGCGGCCACTTGTGCCGAGCGGGCTGGCGCTCGACACCTTCGACGGGCAGGCATGGGTGGGCATCGTGCCCTTTCTGATGGACTCGGTGCGTTTCCGTGGGATTCCTGGCATCCCATCCACCACGCATTTCGCGGAACTCAATGTCCGCACCTATGTCACGCGGGATGAGAAGCCAGGCGTCTTCTTCTTCAGCCTCGACGCCGATAGCAGCCTTGCCATCCTCGGCGCGCGCCGGTTGTACGCGCTGCCCTACTATCGGGCGCGGTTCGCCGTCAGCAGCGAGCGCAACACGGTTCACTATCGCTGCCGGCGGCTCTGCGGCTCATCCACGACGTCGCAGGCAACCTTCGAGGCGCGCTATCAGCCAACAGGGCCAGTATATACCGCGACTCCTGGCTCGCTCGAAGACTGGCTAACAGCGCGCTATTGCCTGTACACAACGCGTGGCCGTCAGGTGCTGCGCGGCGAGATACACCATGCCCCCTGGCCGCTACAACCTGCCGAAGCCGACATCATCCGCAACACGATGACCGAGCCTACCAGCCTGAGACTGCCCCAGGTCGCGCCGCTGCTGCAGTACTCCGAGCAGTTGGAGGTACTCGTCTGGCCCCTGCGCGAGGTAGCGGGGAGTTTGGCTGGCTTCGGCCTCCGGCAACGGGATACGTGATGCGTTTATTGTGCGGGGTCGTCTGGCGCGTCTTCTCCCGCCGCGTGTTGTGGCGACAGCAGCAACGGCAGCGCCGTCGCGCCACGGAGCCGCATATCGAAATTCGCGCCGACGTATAGCGGGAAGCCACGGGTACGGTGCGGCGCCAGCGCCAGGAAGGTTGCGTGTTTTTGGTCGGCCAACGCAGCCACCGCCTGGGGCAGATCCTGCTCGGCGACGACCTCCGAGGTGACCGTGAGTGGCCAACCACCGTTCGACTCACTGTGCAGCCGTTCCTCTACCCGCCGCAGATACAGCGAGACGTCGCCATCCTGCCCGGCAAGCGTGGACGCTGGATGCGGCTCGAACGCGCCAATCCAGACGAGCCGGAGCGTCGCGCTGGCACGTTGCGCCCCGCTGAGCGCCGCCAGCAACTGCTTTGCGGGCGCAATTGCCGCCTCTGCCTGCTCGGTGCCATCCAGTAGCACCAAACCATGGGCCGGATGCTGCTCGGCAGGCGATGCGTTCTGGTCGGTGAGCGCCAGCACGGGAATCGCGCCGCGCCGCTCGACGTGCTCCACCACATTGCCCGGCGCCCAGCGCGCCAGCCCAGTGTGCGCGTGCGCCGCCAGCACCACCAGATCAGCATGGTGCTCCGCTGCCACATCCAGAATGGTGGAGGTGACCAACCCCGACCGCACCTCTGTCACCGTCGTCACATCGGCGAGATCGGGCCGTTCCGCGACGGCGGCAAGATAGGCCGACGCGGCGTCCACATCAGCCGTCAATGTGGAGGGCTGCATCATCGGCAGAATGAAAGGCAGGAACTCGCGGGGACCGCTCAACACGTGGAGCAGCACCACCTCCGCGTGACTCGCCTGGGCGATGCGCGCCGCCATGGGCAATGCCGCCTCGGCATATTCCGAACCGTCGAGCGGCGCCAAAATTCGCTGAAACATCGCCATACTCCTACTCTTTACTCCTCCAGAGACGCTCATCAGGGATCTACCCTGAGAATAGCATTCCGCGCACCGTTCAGCCAGACGGGCGACGCGTAGTAAAGCATCCTTGACAAATTGTCGCGTATACTTTACGCTTCCCATGTCAAGTGTAGTTGACACCTACGGAGGAGTCTGCCGATGAATGCCGCCGCCCGCGCCTATACGGTGCAGTTTCTCAGCGCGATGGCCGCCTATGTCGCTCTGCTATTGCTGTCGGTCTATGTGCTCCAGCACAACCCGACGGCGGCGTGGCGCGGACTGGTGGCCGTGCTGCCCGCGATTCCCGCCAGCGTGGGGCTGCTGGTCTTCGTCCGCTATCTGGGGCGGATGGATGAATTGCAGCGGCGCATCCAACTCGACGCGATCGCCTTCGCCGCTGGCGCCGTGGCCATCCTGACCTTTAGCTGGGGTCTGCTCGAAAACGCTGGCTTCCCCCATCTGAGCCTGATCTGGGTGATGCCGCTGATGGCCGTTATCTGGGGACTCGCGGCGAGCGTGGCGGCGTATCGGTACCGCTAAAGCTCCCTCGCGATCCCTTGAGAGCCGTCGCGTGACACGCTGGGAGCCAATAGATGAAGAACACACTACGTCTGCTGCGCGCCGAACGGAACTGGTCGCAGGCCGATCTCGCCGAACGGCTGGATGTCTCGCGCCAGACGGTCAACGCGCTCGAAACCGGCAAGTATGATCCGAGCCTGCCGCTGGCCTTCAAGATCGCGCGGCTGTTCGGCCTGCCCATCGAGGCGATCTTTCAGCCGGAGAGCGCCGAGTAGCCGAGTAAACGCAGTCATCCGACCTTCGTCATAGTGTGGTTGTGACGAATGGCACTTGTCTGCTTATCGCGCATATGCGACCGTTATCAGTGCAAGCCAGCAACAGCCAGAATCACCGACGATCTGGGGCCGCAGGGCAGCGCGCCACACGTGGCCACGCCGACCACGCGGGTGTTCTAAGAATAGCCTTGGACGTGAAGGAGTGGAGGGAAGACATGGGGAATGACTCCTGGGCGATTGCCGCCGAGGACCTGCGCAAGTACTACGGCCAAACCAAGGCGGTGGATGGCATCACTCTCCGCGTGAAGGAAGGCGAAATCTTTGGCATGCTTGGCCCGAATGGGGCGGGCAAATCGACCACCATCGAGATGATCGAGGGGCTGCGCGCGCCTGACAGCGGCACGATCACCGTGCTTGGTCTGCGCCAGCCACAGGAGAGCCGCGCCATCAAGATGCGCATCGGCATCCAGTTGCAGACCACCGCGCTCTACCCGCGGCTGACCGTCACCGAGATTCTCGACCTGTTTCACACGTTCTATCGGGGCCGCAAGACGCTGCCGACCGATCAGTTGATCGAGATGGTCGACCTGGGCGAGAAGCGCACTACCCGCAGCAAGGAGCTTTCTGGCGGCCAGCGGCAGCGATTGAGTGTCGCGCTGGCGCTCGTCAACGACGCCGACCTCGTCTTTCTGGACGAGCCGACCACCGGCATGGACCCGCAGGCGCGCCGCCAGCTCTGGGATGTCATCCGCAATCTGCAGCAGCAGGGCAAGACGATTCTGCTGACAACGCACTACCTGGAAGAGGCGGAACAACTCTGCGATCGCGTGGCGATTGTGGACCACGGGCGCATCATCGAGATGGGCAGCCCATCGGAACTGGTACACCGCTACTTCAGCGAGATTGCCATCTCGTTCAGCGATCCCGCCGGGGCCGACCCCTATCGCTCGCTCGACGGCGTCACTCACGTTTCGGTGGAGGATGGCCGCGTGACGCTCTACTCCAGCGATGTGCTGCACACGATGGGCGGGCTGCTGGGACGCCAGAACGGCGGTGGCGTGGGCACGGCGCTGCGCGATCTCAACGTGCATAGCGCCACCCTCGAAGATGTCTTCCTCAAGCTGACCGGGCGCGCCCTGCGCGATTAGCAAACCAGACGGGGCATCCCGGAGGAGATAGATAGCATGGTAACGATACGCAACCTCTACATCGCCAGCATCAAGGAGTTCGTGCGCGACCGCGCCGCGATCTTCTGGACGTTCGCCTTCCCGCTCGTCTTCATCGTCCTGTTTGGCGTGATCTTCAACGGCGGCGGCTCACCCAACTACACCGTCGGCATTGTCAACGAGGATGGCGGGCCAGTGGGCCAGGCGCTGGCGTCCGCGTTCAAGCAGGTGTCGTCATTCAAGGTGCAAAATGGCAGCCGGAGCGACGAACTGGACAAGCTCAAAAAAGGGCAGGTTGACATGGTCGTCGTCATTCCGGCGGGGGTGAGCCAGAGTGTCACACAGCAACAGACGGCGACGGTGGACCTCTACGATGACCCCAGCACCGGGCAGGCCGACACGCAGATCAAGCAGAGCATCGTTCAGGCGAAGGTGTCAGAGTTCAATAAGCGCGCAACCAACACGGTGCCGCCGCTGGCGCTACAGTCCAACTCGATTCTGACGCATCAGGTGCGCTCAGTAGATTTCTTGGTGCCGGGCATTCTGGCGATGGCGTTGATGCAGCTTGGTCTCTTTGGCACGGCAACGCCGCTGGTGACACTGCGCCAGGAGCAGGTATTGCGCCGCCTGGGAGCCACGCCGCTCCCCCGCTGGCAACTGCTGGCGAGCCAGGTGCTGATGCGGCTGACCATCGCGCTGGTACAGACGGGATTGATTCTGGCGCTGAGTGTCTGGGCATTCAAGGTGCAGATTCAAGGAAGCATTCTGGCGGTGCTGGCACTGGTCATTTTGGGCGCGATTGCCTTTATCAGCCTGGGCTATCTGGTCGCCGCCATCTCGAAAACGGTGGATACTGCCAACGGTATCACCTCGGTCGTCAACTTCCCGATGATGTTCCTCTCCGGCATCTTCTTTCCACTCGCGGCATTGCCGCTCTTCCTGACGCCCATCGTGCGCGCGCTGCCGCTCACCTATCTTGGCGACGCACTGCGGCAAATTGTGACGGGTGGCACGCCAGTATTCCCGATGTGGGTTGATCTGGCGGTACTGGCCGCGTGGGCCTTTGTCTGCGCGCTGCTGGCGGTTCGCCTCTTCAAGTGGGAGTAGCGGCACAAGGGGTAGAAGGAGAGGGCCGGTCCAGATGGGCCGACCCTCACTTGAACAGTGGCACAGCACGTATCAATGGGCGTATCCATGCGTCGAACGATACGTGCTCTCTTCGCGGAACTGCAACGCCAACGCGATGACCAGCGCGATCACCGCGACCACCACCGCCACGACCGCGAAGAAGGTCACAGCACTCGCCGACATCGCAAAAGCGGTTGCTAGCGACCACTTGTACGCGATATCGAGGAACATCATGAACTCAGTCACAGCGGCCAACCCAAGGCCAACGCCATAGAGTGTGGCGATCAGTGGCGCATCTTGCTCCTCACGGCGGCGTGCCAATGTGACGAACACGGCAATCACCGCAAGGATGGCGAGTGCGATTGCGAA
This sequence comes from Ktedonobacteria bacterium, assembly GCA_027307065.1. Lineage (GTDB taxonomy): Bacteria > Chloroflexota > Ktedonobacteria > Ktedonobacterales > JADMIN01 > DAHUXT01. Next base: position 665 of record DAHUXT010000131.1, on the reverse strand, counting down.
TCCGAGCGGCCACCACATCGATAGCGGTGTGGGGAGCCAATAGCTCAACATCGTGCTACCTTCCTTTCCCCCCTCGCCGGGCAGATGAGACCGCTCACGATGGGCGTCCCATTGCCCCACGGTGCAGTCTAGTACACGCGCATCACAGCAGCCGCAAAATCAGCCATCGCCCACTCACACTTTTCTCACGCTGCGCTGCAACCGGGCGCTGTGCGGCGGCGGCATCTTCCAATCCGCGGCCAGCACCTGCCCTCGGCGTGATACAATATCACCCGGTACGCCGGGGCCGAAGCAGCATCGCAGCAACATCGCTGCGGACGCGCGTCGTCTCCCCCTCTTCAGCCTCGGTGAGCGGTGCGCGGCAATGGGGCCGCGCCCTGGGCTGTTTCCAGAAGGTTCGCTCTCAGGAGGGTGTATTTCCATGGCAATTCGTGTCGGCATCAACGGTTTTGGACGCATCGGTCGCCAGAGCCTCAAAGCAATGTTGGAGCGCTATCCCACTCAGATCGAGGTCGTCGCCGTCAACGATCTCACCGATACCGAGACCAACGCCCATCTCTTCCGCTATGACTCCACCTACGGCCGCTTCGACGGCAACGTCGAAGTCACCGACAACAACGATATCTCTATCAACGGCAAGCAGATCAAAGTCTTCCAGCAGAAAG
>DAHUXT010000130.1 GCA_027307065.1 Ktedonobacteria bacterium | reverse complement strand
AGTTCCCCGCCACATCCGACTTGAAGTTGGCTTTTAGGACGCGAAGATAATCATCGATCGAGTTAATCGCCACGGCAAACATCCTCCCTCACTGCCCATTTCGCCACGCCAAACCTCACAAACACCGTGGAACAAGATATGCGCGCTCGGTATTGGGGCATGTGCGGCTGCCACGGTGAGGGCATGGTATCATAGTCGGAAACGCATGTGCAGAACGGATATGATAGAAAGGCATGTATTCGCCGGTGAGTTTCGATGCGAGCAAAGGTAGCCCGCACGCTGGAGCGCGGCTTATTCTCCACACTGATGGCGCCGCGCGCGGCAACCCGGGGCCGGCGGCGGCTGGAATCGTGGTGGAACGTACCAACGGCGACGTATTGCTACAGACCGGCAAGTACCTGGGCGAGATGCCGAACAATCAAGCCGAATATCGCGCGCTCATCCTGGGGCTTCGCGCAGCGAGCGAGTTCCGTCCCGCAGCGGTAGATGTCTTCATGGATAGTGAGCTGGTTGTTCGCCAGATGACAGGAGTCTACCAGGTGCGCGACGCGACCTTGCGGCAACTGTATCAGGAGGCTATGACGCTCGTGCGGGCGATCCCAACGGTGAGCTTCACGCACGTGCGCCGCGCCCAGAACGCAGTTGCCGACCGGCTCGCGAACCAGGCGCTCAATCAGCAGCAACGTCTGTCGCGACAGCCCAATGAGTGAGCGCCAGAATCCATACCAGCAACGCCAGGTATGCTCAACGATCTCGGCAATGACACCGACACCATTAGGAGGAGTCGATGGCGCGAACACCCACTAGTGCGCCACCAGTCTGGCCAGCGCAACGGAGCGCCACCGGCCTCACGAGACGCGGCGAGATCGTGCGTCGTGCGGGACTAGTAGTGGCCATTGCGGCATTCGTGCTGATAAGCGTCTCGAGTTTCACCTTCTGGCGGCTCGGAGCAACTGTCACCAATTACTCTGGCTCACATTTCAATCAGGGCAAGAATGCCGTCTGGCTCGAACATACGTGGGTCGGCGACATGCACTCTAGCGCGGACTTCGACGCGCTGGCGGCACAACTCGAGCGTGAGCAAATCCACTATGTCTTCGCGCATGTCGGCCCAATGCGCAGCGACGGCAGCATCCCCGATTCGCTTGCCCCAGAGGCAGCAACACTGGCAACCGAGCTGCACGCGCGTCTGCCTCAAATTAAGGTGTTGGCGTGGATTGGCCAATTAGAGGCGGCAAGCGGCGGTCCAGACGATTCCACGGTCAACCTCGGCAAGTCGCAGGTGCGAAGCGGCATCGTGCAGACCGCGCTTCATTTCGTGCAGGATGAGGGTTTCGACGGCATCCACTACGATATCGAGCCGATTACCAACAACAACAGTCGCTTTCTGGACCTACTGGACGAGACGCGCAAGGCATTGCCGCAAGAGGCGATCATCTCGATCTCAGCGCAAAAATGGGCGCCAAACGCCCACATTGCCGACTGGGCATACGGTCTTGGCAAGGCGGACGCCTGGTGGACAACCTACTATTTCTCCAAGGTAGCGCAGTACGTGGATCAACTCGTGGTGCTGGCCTATAACACCGCGATGCCCACCGCGAGCCTGTATTCGCTCGCGGTGAAGCAGGAAACCGCCAATGTGCTAGATGCGGTGCGCGCCGTTAAGAATCCCCCGGAAGTGCTCATTGGCGTACCCACCTATGGCGGTAACAGCTTCTGGTTTCATGCATCCGCCGAAAACATGTCGTCGGCCATTCAGGGTGTCATCGGTGGCTTGAATAGCAACCGGGCCACGTCGCCATTTGCAGGCATCGCGGTCTATCGCCTGGCGACCACTGATACCTCGGATTGGGAAACCTACGACCACCTCTGGCTTGGACGATGAGCGGCGTAATCTTAGCCAGCAGCCGGTACTTTCGTCCCGCATTCATGCATCTCGCGCCCAACTATGAGAACCTTGTGAGAGGTGATTAGGAGGGGTGAACGGTGCATTTCTGATGCGCATCGGCCTCCCGGACGGTGTGGGTACGAGGTGGAGCATGAGCTGGACATCAAATGGCTTCCCTGAAGATGACGAACGGCAATTCTGGGAGGGCGCAGCGGACGCGCCAGAAAATCCAAACGCCTCAGTGCAGGCTGTTGTCGCCCAAGATTTCTCGACCCGTCGCCTGCCCGCGCTCAGCGACACGCAACAAGCGCCAGTGATTGTGCGCGGCAGTGGCGTTGCGATGGGTATGCCGTTTCTCAAGCGCCGTGAGCGACCGCTCACGCTGCGCATCGCCGTGCTGACCCTCATAACGTGCATCCTCGTCACCGGCATCTTCACCATCTCACCGCTCGGTGGCAACCAGGTCGGAGTCGGTACAGCATTTCAGGCGCTCGCCAGTTCGATGGTGTTGAACCATCGTCCGGGCTATTTCCTCTACACCACGGTCCAAAACGATACGCCAGAGGCCGTCGCCAAAAAGTTCCACGTACAACCGGGCGGCATTTACGAATTGAATGGGATGTATGCCGGTGAGGAATTTTCCATTGGCGTGGCCTATAAGATTCCCAACGATCCGAACTATGGCAAAGGTTACGTCCCGCCGTCCATCCCCTCGATGACTGCGGCACATTTCGGCAGCAGTCGCTTCGGGCCGAACTGGTGGAACTCGAATGCGGGCACAAACATCCCGAGCGAGTCGCCGTGCGCGCCAAACGGTGGCGCGAATAATCCGCTCGGCTACAAGCTCACCTCGCCCAACTGGAACTCCTATTGGGTGCGCGGCTTCATCGTCTACGGCACCTGGGTCTATCACACCGGAGTCGATCTTGCCGCTAACTGGGGCAATCCCATCCACGCCGCACAACAGGGACAAGTGATCTGGGCGGGATACGATTCTACCAACGGCCTGGGATTTTCGGTGAAAATTGACCACTGCAACCATGTCTCTACCGTCTATGGGCACATGGCCAAGCTGCTGGTCACGGTGGGCCAATACGTCACACAGGGACAGCCCATCGGTTGGGAGGGTTCTACCGGCAACTCTACCGGCCCGCACCTGCACTACATTGTCGAATGGAACAACCTATGGGTTGACCCAATGCTCTACTACACGAGTAAGTACACCATCTCCCACTACGTATCCCCGTAGACCCCCTCACGAACGGGAAGTCGCTGGCAGAGGATACAACGAAGGCAACAGAGAGGCGTGGCGCGCCGTAGATATCGCAGAGGTTGCAAGACATCGTGATCGCTGAGAACCTGCAGGCGCTATGTCCGACGAAGTAGATTATTACGGCGTTCTAGAGCTTCCACCGAACGCCGACGACGAGACGATACGGCTGGCGTATCGCCGGCTGGCGAGGCGCTACCATCCTGACATCGCTGGAGATGAGAGCCTGCCGCTGATGCAGACCCTTAACCAGGCGTACCGGACGCTCAGTGATCCGGAGCGTCGGCGCGCCTACGATGCCAGCAGGCCAGCGCCCGCACCCGCCGAAACGATCACGCCACCAGCCGCCGAGCCGCCAACTCATGCGCGCTCGCCACACCCGCCTACGTCTTCCGCACCGCGTGCCAGCGGGACAACAGCCAGCGCTGGTCCCTTGCAGCGAATCGCCACGCTCGATGACGGCGAGGTTGGCGCCGTGGCCGCCATCGCGATGACACAAAGTGGCTATTTGACGGCGATAGGCCACATCGACGGCGCAATTGCGCTTTGGCAGGTGACCGAGAATCGTCCACTGCGGCGGCTCGAACTCGGCGCTTCTGGGAAGGCTGGCACATTGAGCGAGGTGCGACTCTCAGCCGACGGCATGTTGCTGACGGCATGGGGATTCGCGCTGGGGCTGCGCGTCTGGCATCTCGGCGACGGCACGCTCCGTTGGTCGAGTGGCATGAATGCGCCTTCGGGCCTGATGGACGCTGTCTTTCTGCCCCACCCGGAAGGCTTCTTGCGCCTGGCGCTGCCTGATGCAGCCACGGCATTGGCCGACAGTGATCCGTTTCGCTGGGCTGATAGCGGTCGTCGCGGTACCGCGATCTACACGCGCCCTCTGCCCGCCAGCGGGCCGATCAACCCCGCTTGGGCCACGCCACTCCGCTGCCCCGAGGTGGTGGCGCAACGCTCCGCACAGGTCGGGCAGACGCCATGGCAGGTGCGCGAACGCATACTCTCCGCCGATGGACGCAGGCTGCTGGCCTTTTCGACGGGCAGACCCGAACGCAGACCACGTTCACAAATCCTGCGCCTGTGGGACGTCGAGGCGCGCTCGCATCGCGGAGCCGTCGAGCCACGCCGCACCGCTGAGATCATCGAGCCCGATGGCAGGTTATTGTTTCCGCTCGCGGCCAACGCCAGCCTCTCCCATGTGGCGCTGGCCGACTTTCTGGGACACGTGCAGGTGCGCTCACTGAATGGCCGCGTGCGCCTGAGTGTGAAGACCGGAGTTCTCCCCCTCGACGCCTTTATCGCGCTGACGCCAGATGCGTCGCTGCTGGCAATCGGCCACGGCACTCAACTCGACCTCTGGGATCCACAGGCGGGCCAGCACAGGCAACAATGGAAACTCGGCGCCCCATTAACCGCGCTGGCGTTCGCTCCCGCCGCGCCGCGCCCGGTGTTGGCGCTTGGCCTCTCCCAGGGTTTGACGGAGTTGTGGGGCTAGCTGCCCGCTCGCCGATCTGCTGTGCTGGCATCGGTCATCCTATGGATGATAGAGTAACAAAGAGACCAGCATGCGCAGAGACTGTCGCTGGCCTGTCCTTAAGTTGCAAGGACGGAAGGAGCAAGTGCTATGGCAGGTGGCAATGGCATCGGAGGCGGACGGCCCAAAATTCTCGGCCAGCCTCACGAAGTATCCGACGAAGAGGCTGATGGCATCGCGCAAATGATTCAAGAAGCTCAGCACTCCGCCCGCCAGCAAACGATCCCCCGCGAAGACCTTGCTGAGAGCGCCACCACGACGATGAAGGCGGAGGTCGAGCGCGTCGTCGCCGAAAGCCATGTGCGCGACATTCTGCGCCGATTCAATCGCGACTTTCTCTATGGCCAGGGCAGATTCGACGAGTACGCGGGTGGGCTGCTGCTGAAGTGGGGCGATGGCTATTCGCGCAAGCATATCTGGGTGACAGTCGATGGCGAAAATCTCGTCTTCGAGACAAGCCACGAGCGTTCCTGTGGCAAAAGCGTCTGCGCGGACGGGCACCATAGCTATCCCCCCGCGATGTGGCGCGATCCGCGTGTCATCAACGACGAGCTTGCCGAGCAGTTCCGCCGACCAGTGCACGAGCGTACCGACGATTGACCGACGATTGACCGACTAGTGAGCGGCGAAGGTCAAGAGGCGAGGGAACAGCTATGCAGGGTGAAGGCGCGGCGGTGGTTCTGCTCGACACCGATCTCTTTTTCGTCGTCAAGGTGCGCACAATGCTGCAACACGCGGGCTACGACGTGCGGACGGCGCGCTCCAGCGCCGATTTCGCCCGGCGGCTGACCGATGATACCCCTGTGCTCGCGCTGGTGAACACAGCCACCGCCGGAGTAGACTGGCGCGCAGCTATCGGCGCGGCGCGGTCGGCAGGCATCCCGGTGATCGCGTTCGGGTCACACGTCGATCTGGAGACACAGCAGGCAGCGCGTGCAGCGGGTGCGACTCGTGTCATCGCCAATTCGCGGCTAGCATCCGATCTTCCCGGAATCGTGGCCCGTACTCTGCGGACATCCTCGCACGAATCAGGAGCCTCGACCGGCGGGGCGGCTGGCATCGACAGTGAGGACGATGGTGAGGACGATGCCCCCCGTGCCGAGACGCCGCCACGCTCCGAGCACTAATTTGAGGTGTGTTGATCGCTGAATCCGTTCGATTCGGCTGATCGTCGTATAGGCTCCGGATTTCAGGAGGGCATCAGAAACGATGAGTACCACCGCGCAGACCGATCCAGCCACGCTCAACCAGTGGCATGCGCTGGCGCAACAGTTGCGCATCGATAGTATTCGCTGCACTACCAAAGCGGGTTCAGGGCATCCGACGTCGTCCATGTCGGCGGCCGACCTGATGGCGGTGCTCATCAGCGAGTATCTGCATTACGACTTCGCGAACCCACACGCGCCGAACAATGACCATCTCATTTTCTCCAAGGGCCATGCCTCGCCATTGCTCTACTCGATCTACAAGGCGGCTGGAGCCGTCTCCGACGACGAATTCATGACGCTGCGCCAGCGTGGCAGTCGCATGGAGGGGCATCCGGTTCCGGTGCTGCCATGGGTAGACGTGGCCACTGGATCGCTCGGCCAAGGATTGCCCATCGGCGTAGGCGTAGGCATTGCGGGCAAATATCTCGACAAGCTGCCGTATCACGTCTGGGTCGTGCTGGGCGATAGCGAGATGGCCGAAGGCTCGATTTGGGAGGCGCTCGAACTGGCGGGCCACTACCAGCTCAATAACCTGATCGGCATCCTGGATATGAACCGCCTCGGCCAGCGCGGCGAGACGATGCTCGGCTGGAACGGCGACGCGTACTCCGCTCGCGCGAAGGCATTTGGCTGGCACGCCATCGAAATCGACGGCCACGACCTGACACAGATCGACGAGGCATATCGAGAAGCGCTCCAGCAGGCCACACAGCCGACGCTCATCGTCGCCAAGACGGTCAAAGGCAAGGGTTTCCCGGAGATCGAGAATAAGAACGGCTGGCATGGCAAAGCGTTGCCAAAGGATATGGCTGACAAGGCAATCGCGGAACTCGGCGGCGAGCACAACATCGTCATCCAGGTGCAGAAGCCAGACGCACACGAGCCCGCCGCACGCCCGAAGACTGAGGCGCTGCAACTGCCGGCCTATCCCTCCGGCACACCCGTCGCCACCCGCTCGGCCTACGGCGATGCACTCAAAGCACTCGGAGCCGCTCGCTCCGACGTGGTCGGCCTGGATGGCGAGGTGAGCAACTCGACGTTTGCCGAGACGTTCGCTAAAGCGTACCCAGACCGCTTCTTCGAGCAGTACATTGCTGAACAGCAACTGGTCGCCGCCGCTGTTGGGCTCCAGGTGCGCGGCTACGTGCCGTTTGCCTCGACCTTCGCGGCCTTCTTCAGTCGCGCCTATGATTTCATCCGCATGGCCGCGATCTCCCGCGCCAACATCCGTCTCTGCGGCTCGCACGCGGGCGTCTCGATCGGCGAGGATGGCCCGTCGCAGATGGCGCTTGAAGATCTGGCGATGATGCGCGCGGTTCACGATAGTACGGTGCTCTACCCAAGCGACGCCAATCAGACGGCGCAACTGGTGGCCGAGATGGCCGACCAGAAGGGCATTGTCTACCTGCGCACGACCCGCGAAAAGACGCCGATTCTGTACAGCCCAGATGAGAAGTTCTCGATTGGGGGCAGCCGCGTATTGCGCCAGTCCGACGGCGATCAGGTGACGGTCGTCGGCGCGGGCATCACCGTCCATGAGGCACTCAAAGCGGCAGACGCGCTCAAGGGCGAGGGCATCGCCATCCGCGTGATCGACCTGTATAGTGTCAAGCCAGTGGATGTGAAGACGCTGCGCGAGTCGGCAGCCGCGACGGGCGGACGCATTGTGACGGTGGAAGACCACTGGCGCGAGGGTGGTGTAGGCGCCGCCGTGCTGGATGCCTTCGCCGGAACCGACGAGCAGCAGCCCGACGCGCATCCTCCCACCGTGGTCAAGCTGGCAGTCCACCACATGCCCGACTCCGCGACGCCCGACCAGGAGCTTGAGGAGGCTGGCATCAATGCCAACGCGATTGTCGCGGCGGTGAAGAAGCTGGTGGGCAAATAGTCTTCCCATCCCGCGGCATCGTTGCTCCGCTCCCCGTGCTCTCCGCGCGGGGAGTTCGCGTTTTCTTGGCCCGCTTGTTAAGACATGTTCACAGCACGCGCGCCAGCACCGCAAAGAGGCGGTCGCACTCTTCACGGGTGTTATAGAGGTGAGGCGAGACGCGGATGGCGCTACCACGGAGGCTCACATACACTCCCGCGTCTGTCAGTTGCTTGCTCAGATCGGCGGGAAATGCGGCGCTGGAGCGCAGTCCAATCAGGTGGCCAACTCGCCGATCACTGGGAACAGGGTCGAGGCCAATTCGCCGCGCGCCAGCTTCAACGTAGTCCGTCAGGCCGCGGAGCGTCGCCGCAATTTCCTCCACGCGCCACGCGAGAAGCTGCCGCAGCGACGCCACCGCAACCGGCATCAACGCAAAATTCGACCGCTCGCCCATATCGTAGCGTCGCGCGCCCGGCTGGAACGCGTCCCGGTAGTCGACCAGCCCAGCAAAATCCTCGCTGTCCTCGCGGGTAATCCAGTTGGCTTCGAGCGGGATGCCCGCTCGACGATGCGGGGCGGCATAGACAAACCCAAGGCTGTAGGGGCCAAGCAGCCATTTGTAGGTCACCGCAACCAGAAAATCTGGCTGTATCTCACCCACGTCAAATGGATGCGCCCCCACCGATTGCGCGCCGTCTATCACCAGCGCCGCGCCCACGGCCCGCGCGCGTTCGCCGATACGCCGCAGATCGAGCAGGCTGCCGTCGGTCCAGTGGCAGTGTGGGAGCGCCACTACACCCGTGCGCTCGTCGATCTGCGCCAGCACCGCAGATGTCCAGTCGAAGTCTGAGGGACGCTGCACCGTGATGATGGTCGCGCCCATACGCGCAGCCAGATCGCGCCAGGGATAGACATTCGACGGGAACTGATCTTCCAGCAGGACGATGGCCTGGCCACTACGAAGCGGAATATTGGCCGCCGAGAGCGCGATCCCATAGCTGGCCGACGGCACGATCGCGACCCCATCGGCATCGCCACCTACCAGGTTGGCGAAGAGTTCGCGCGCTGACTCCGACCCGGAAAAGAAGTCCGCCGCGCTGATCGTCCAGGGCTGCGACTTGCGAGCCACTCCAGCCTCGCCTGCCTCGCGCGATGCCCGTGGCAGTGGCGACATGTACGCGCAGTTCAGATAGGCCACGTCGTCGGGAATCTCGAAGAGATCGCGCTGGTTCACAAGGGTCATCAATTACCTCCATTGCCACACTGTACCTGCCGTTCACGCGGAGACGCCGGCGCTATTTATCATCTACGGTACAACAACGCTGCCATGCCAGTCGCCAGGTAGGCAGGCATAGTCGGGCCTTGCATGCGGGAATCGCGAGAAAAGACAGCAACTTTTCCCTGGAATCACCGCTCACCCGACGTGATATGCTGCCCTCGAGTGGATTGACCAAGGCCGATGGCAGAGGAGACGGCAATGGCAGCGGACATCCGCAAGGTTGTCGAGCGGACGTTGGCACGGGCGGCGGGCGAACACACGCTCTGGTCGCCAGGTGCGACGCTGGTCGTCGCCGTCTCTGGCGGGGCGGACTCGCTCTGTCTGCTCGGCGCGCTGCTGGCGCTACGAGAACGGCATCACCGGCTGGCGCCTGGCGAGCTAATCGTAGCGCACTTCGACCACAGGCTGCGCGGCGACGAAAGTGATGACGATGCGCGCTTCGTGGAGCGCCTCGCCACCGAACTGGGGCTTCTCTGCGTCGTCGAGCACGCCCGAGCCCGTTACTCCCCAAAACTGCGCATCTCAGTCGAGGATTGGGCCAGGCGCGCGCGCTATGCGTTCTTGCGGCATGTCGCGGCGGAGCACCACGCCGAGCGCATTGTCACAGGGCACACGCGCGACGATCAGGCCGAGACAATCCTGCTGCACTGGCTGCGTGGAAGCGGTCTATCCGGGCTGCGGGGGATGCGGCCACTACGCGGCGACATTGCGCGTCCGCTGCTCGACATCACGCACGCGCAGGCGGTGGAGTATTGCGCCGCGCTGGGTTGGCAGGCACGTGAGGATAGCAGCAATCGCGACCCCCATTATCTGCGTAACCGTGTCCGCCATGAGCTGCTGCCATTGCTGACCACCTACAACCCAGGCATCCGCGACACCTTGATCCGCAATGGCGAATTACTGGCCGACGATGCAGCCTATCTTGATGCGCAGACACAGCATGCCTGGCGTGACCTCGTTCTCACCGAGAATGCGAAAATAGTTCAGATGCGCCGTGTGCCGTTGCGTGAACAGCCAGCCGCTATCCGCCATCGGCTCTATCGCGCCGCCGTCGGCCGCATCATCGGCGATGACTGTATGCCGGAGGCGCGCCACATCG
>DAHUXT010000012.1 GCA_027307065.1 Ktedonobacteria bacterium | reverse complement strand
CCGTGTGGCGCTCGAAACCTATCCCAATCAGGCAGCGAGTGGCGTCACTCAGGGCATGCCAAGGTGCGTTGACGCTGGAGCACGAGCGTACTGGTATCGGCAAGCCTCACATGTGCGGACGCTAATGTTGCCGCAGTGCGGTGCTGCTTGTATGGCATGTCTCCACGATTGTCGCGGTGCCCTGGTTTATATCTGCAGGCACGTATATCTGATCCCGGCCGTATGCACAATCCTCTGGCCACGGCTGTGAGCGTTTTGTGTCCCGATGCAACTCTTGTGTGACAGCGTTGTGACTGTTTCACCCTATTCTTGGGCAAGAATTATATGCAGTGTGTGCAGTGTATGCGGCAGTTGCGCATTCGCCGAGCAGCGGCTTGAACCCACACAATCCGTGAGCGCGCAGTTACGAGGTAAAGGACGCCTTGCCCCCAGGAGCGTTGTCTCTTGATCGCCATGCTCTGAAAGTTGAAGACATCAGTGGACACAATGTGTCCGTCATTCAACGTCGGCAGATGACCGCCGTTGGGCAATCATGAGCTGGGGAAGGAGTTCTCGTATGAAAATCCTCAGATCTCGTACATGGACACATGGGGCCTTCATCGTCCTGGGTTCGCTACTCATCAGCGGCTGTGGCGCCGTTAGCGTCTCGAGCAGCCATGCCCAGGCTCCTCAAAGCAGTACAGCAATCAGCACTATCTATGCTGGCGGCGCCGCGAACCACACGATCATCATCCCGAATAATGACATGTTCGCTCCCTACATTGCGCAGCTCAATGTTGGAGACACTGTCACCTGGGTCAACGAAGACACGGTACTCCATACCATTTTGACGTCACCGACGATGCAGGGTGATGCGGTAAATCCCACCCAATTCCAGTTCGTGCTTGGCCCTGGGAAATCCGCCAGTCTCACCCTACGACAGCCGGGACTCTATTATTACTATTGCGACGCGCACGCCACGCTCGTCGCTGGTGGCCCTGCCGCGGCGCGAACAGGCGTGCGGGCCTTTCCCGTACCAATGGACGGCTTTCTCTATGTGCTGGGCCAGGGGATCAGCGCGTCTGCCAATCAGACGGTGAATATGTCCTCAGACAAACGTTTCGCGCCGTGGCTTACCATCATCAATCCTGGTGGTGTCGTTCGCTGGATGAACCAGTCTCAGCGGGCCATCACGCTGCATGGTGTTCCAGGGTACGGGCTTCTCAACCCAACATCACTGGATCTGCGAGTAGCGCCGGGCAGCAGCGCAGCGATCACCTTCCAGGCCGTCGGCATCTATGACTACTATTCGGTCGAAAGCGCGAAGGTCGTTCCCGTCTGGCTGCGACCAGAGGCATTGCCGGGCGTAGCCGGATATCCAGTTCCGATGGAGGGCATCGTGGCCGTATTCCCTTAAGATCAGGGACTACACGATACGTTGCCTGACTCAAAGCCGATGCGCCCTAGACCCGTCGTCCGCGTATCACATGGCCGTGCGGACGCTGGGGAAGAGCATCAGATCCTCGCGCTGTTGATGCGAGAGGATGAGTTCGCACAGATGTAGACTCTGTTCAAAGGGCGGCTGCCCCTGCGCGATTTGCCGAAAGATCTCGTCCCGCAAGGCCTGGATCGCGGCATGGTCGTCGTAGAACGCAGCCACGAGATCGTCACCCAGCGTGCCAGCCGCAGCGGAAAATACCTCAGCCTCTTCAACGGTGATGTGAGCATCCAACTCATCCGTCAGGGCATCATGCGCGGCTTCGAGGTGTCGCGAGAGCTCGGCCGCGCTTCGTGACTCGGCGGCCAGTTCGATCAGTTCGAGGTGGCCGCGCAGCGCAGCGTGTTCATTGGACAATTGTGTGATGACATCCATCGCTCTATCCTCTCGTGCAGGCGTATTTCCAGGCCAGTGTTAGTGGGGCAACAGCAACGCGGATGTCGCCTCATCCGTCGCCGGTGGGACGTACGTAGACCATCGCAGCGTCTTGAGATCGCTCTCCTCGCGAGGTGACACAATCGCGCGTCCCTCGGCAAGCAGTCGTTCAACGCGCCGTAGCCCCAACAGTGCGGCACCAAACGCGCCGTTCAGTTGTCCGAGGGCGTTCGGCGGAAGATGCAGCGGCGCCCCCAATCTGGTCGTCAGCGCGGCAACCATCGCGGCATTGTTGGTCATGCCGCCGGCGAGCGCGAAGTCAGGTTCCAGGCCGACTCGCTTCATCAACTGGACTGCCCGTCCGCCCAGAGCGACGATCGCGCCTTCCATGATATCTTCTGGCATGATGCCACTGGCAAGATGATTGATGACCTCCGACTCCGCGAACACGGCGCAGACGCTGCTGATCTCTACAGGCGTGGTCGAGCGCAGCGCATAAGGACCAATGTCGCCCGTTTGTAGGCCGAGGTAACGCGCGGTCTTTTCGAGAAAGGCACCCGTGCCTGCGGCGCATTTGTCGTTGAGGCGGAAGGCGCGGACACGGCCGAGGTCATCGACGCGAATGGCCTTGATGTCCTGGCCGCCGATGTCGAGAATGGTGCGGACGTTGGGAAAGTGGTAGCCCGTGGCAACCGCGTGGCAGGTCAACTCGGTGATCTGCGTGTGCCGGAAGGGCACCATGTAGCGGCCGTAACCCGTGGTGGCGATATAGGTGACATCGCTCCGTGCGACCGCCGCATTGGCGATGAGATCATCGAAGACGCTGCTAGCGGCGGTGGATGGCTTGTAACCGCTTCGCCGGATTGCCGTTGCCCGTACCGCGCGGGATTCGTCGAGCAGCACTGCCTTGGTGTAGGTCGAGCCAATGTCGATGCCTGCGACCAGAAGGGCCTGCGTCATGGCGCCACCTCCTCGACATGTGGTTGCCGCGAGCCGGAGCGGGCGTGGTCCAGCGCGTACAGTGCCGCGCCAATCGCCCCCATGAAGTGTCCCTGCGCGCTGACATTCAGCGGCGTACCCAGCACCTGCTGCAGCAGCGATACCATCGCCGCATTGCGCGAAACACCTCCGGTAAACGTGATCTCAGGGGTGAGACCGACACGGCGCACGAGTGAGGCGCAGCGCGTGGCGATCGCGTAGTGCATCCCCGCCAGCACATCCTCTGGACGATGACCCTTCGCCAGATGACCGATGATTTCAGATTCCGCGAAGACGGTGCAGGTGGTCGTGATCTTCACGGGGGCGGTTGCCTTCATGGCGAGCGGGCCAAGATCGGAGAGCGGCAGTTCGAGCGCGAATGAGGCGGCTCCCAGAAATCGCCCGGTGCCCGCGGCGCATTTGTCGTTCATTGCGAAGTCCATCACCTCGCCTGCGTCACCAATGCGAATGGCTTTGGTGTCTTGCCCGCCGATGTCGAGCACCGTGCGCGTGCGGGGGAACTCAGCGGTTGCCCCGCGCGCGTGACAACTAATCTCGGTAACTTGCAGGTCGCCGAAAGTTACGCGATACCTTCCGTAGCCCGTAGCGACAGTGAAGGCGATCGCGTCTGCCGTAAGCCCGGCGTTAGCGACGACGAGGTCGAATACCTGCTGGGCCGCTGTGCCCATGTTCATCTCAACGTCCAGGATCGCCTCGCCGACGATCTGAGCCTGGTCGTTGAGCACAACCGCTTTGGCTTGCGTCGAGCCGACGTCTATGCCCGCGACGTACACCATTTAGCGGCCTCCTTTCAGCGTCCGTTGTTCCAGCACCTCAAAGAAAGCATCCACGCGATTCTTGATCTGCGCGTCCGACCAGTAGCGCGGGTCAATGAGATCTGATTCGATGTACAGCGTGGGCAGGCCGTAGCGTGACGTCACATATTCGCGGTTATCCGCCATGCTCGTCGCGACCGTTCGGCAACTCTTGATGCCGTGGTACACGATGCCATCGGCGGCATACTCCTTGACCTGCTGCGCAAGCGTCTGGTGCGAGAAGAAATGGTTCGACAATCCCAGTTGCGAAGCGAGGGTTGTCACCTCGGCGAGACTTTCAAGTGGCCTCGATGGGTCATAGAAGAGGCCGCTGCTATCCAGGCCTCCCGCCGCGTAGGTCAGGTAGTCCGATGCGGCAAAGACGCCACCATGCGACTCAAAAAGGTCGACCATCCGGCGCATGTTCACATAACACGGAGTTCCGCTGAAAATGAGGCGGAAGCGCTCCTCTTGCACGCGCCCCTCGCCACGTGCCACCTTGCCAGCAACCTCATCATGCAGCAACCGCATGTACTCCACGCCCTCGGGAGTGCCGCGCCACGCATTCAGTACGCCGATATATGTCAGGCCATCGAGCATAGAGTTGTAAGGCGCCGGACGCTGCTGATTGAGTTTGAGAATCTCAACCCAGAGGCGAATCATCTCATTGACATTGCTCTCGACCTCGGCCAGCCGGTCTGGGTCAAATTTCTTGCCAGTGATATGCTCGCAACGCTCGATCAGATCGCACAACTGCCCTTCTACCCAGCGCTTATCGGCGCCATACTGTGGTGTGCCTGGCAGCGGCTGCCAGTTGGCGAAGCGCTTGCCCGGAATATCCAGGACGAACGCCGGTACGCCAAAGTGGCGCTCCCAGATTTCCGCCCACTTGATGTAGACGTTGCAGAGGCTGGAAGCGATGGCGATGTCAGGTTTGGGGATATGTGTGCCCGACGGATGCTCCATGTTGCTCAGCATCAGGCCGACATCCGCCTTGACATAGCTGCATACATCCGGCGAGAAGCCGTAATCCTCTGCCTTGGCCAGAAAGTCCGGAGCGGCTTTTCGCACGCCCGTTTGTAGCGAGTTAATCTCTGGAAAGACCAGTTCAAAGTCGAAGGTGCGCAGAATCTCGACGGCGTTGCCCATCACGAAGATGTAGGCCACTGGTTGTCCGCGTTCGGGCGCGGAGTGAATATTGGCTAACCACTGATTGACGAGGCGTTGACCGGTCGTGCGCGCGTCTGCCTTGGCGGCTGGCAGTGCAGTATTTGCCACGTGAGACCTCCTAGACGAACAGCAGTGACTCAGCGAAGGTCTCTACCTGCATTGCCATCTGCTCGAAACTGGTCATCTTTTCCTCGAACTCGAGCACGAGGTAGGGAATCTTTTCCTGGTCGAGCCAGCGGGAAAGCGCGAGTTGATCGTCCAGCCCAGGCTCGCAGAATTTCGCCGCTGAAATGATCGCGGCTTCCGCGCGTGCCTCGCGCATCATCGTCATCAGCACATCTTCCTTCCGCTTACGCGCGTCGAACTGCACGGGACTGGCGGCCGATCGCTGAATATAGCTCTCCGCCAGCGCCCAGACTGGGTCGCCATCCTCTGGCACGTCTTCTGTAATCCAGCGCTGCCCAATGAGCAGATCATCATCGACGACAAAACACACGTCCTCGATGGTCTCAATCATTTCGAGTGGTGGCTGTTCGCAGAATCCTCCCAGGAAGACGACTCGTGGCTTATCCATTGGCCTGATGTGGCGCGCGGCAAGCAGCTCGAGAGCATTGCGCAGCAACTCGTTATGTTCCTCACGGCGAAAACGAGTGCCCGCGCGGATGAGCAGATACGCTTCGACAGTCGAGAGACGCGCCGGGTCTTCGCGTTTGAGCGCATAGAGCGCTCGCTGCAGGCGGCGGTTCTCGTTGTACACGCGCAGACTCGCTCGGAGGGCGTCGTCGGTAATTGCATGGCCTATCTTCTGTGCGAGAATTTCCCGTAAGCGCTGGTATTCGTCGTAGACGTAGCGCACAGAAGCTGCGGAATTCACGTTTTGCGGCAGCGCGAGAATCTGCGGATCTTGCTGGGGAAAGTTGCGGCCCCATATGCCAGCCATATGTTTAGCGGCATCGCAGATAGGTTGAGCGAAGAAGCCGCCCAGGCCGTTGAGCGAGCCATTGAGGCCCAGTTCGGTCGTGCTACGGCAGATCGAGCAGACGAACGAGCCGATACGAGCATCGGCGTAGCGCACCTCGACACGGTTGCCACCTCCGTACAATGCGTGCGGCCGGAGGCCAGCGGCATGGACAATTTCTTCGGGGAAGTAGACCGGGAAATAGCCGATCACCTTGTCGGCTTCGTCTTCGCCGATGTGCTGGCGCAGGCTCAGCTCGTGACACCGCGCGAGGATCCCGGTGAGCGAGGTCTCGATTTCACTAGCCGTGATAGCCATAGGTGTCTCCTCGGAAGCGCGTATCCCGGCGCATTCCGCCTCGTTGTGTGGGTATTGCAGGTACTGTGATATCCGCCGCAACCGAAGGTTGTGATTGCCGCGATCTACTGGTCGCGCCAGACGGGTTTGCGCTTCTCGATGAAGGCGTTCATTCCTTCGGTCGCATCAGCGGTTGCCATCAAGTCGGTAAGGTAGAGCGTCTCGATGGCCTCAAGTCCAGCGGAGCCGCCCAGATCGGCGCCGTACCGCAGTGCGCGCTTGGTCAGGCGAATCGTGGACGCGCTGTGGCGCCGTATTTGGTCGAGCAGGGCGTTGAGCCGGTTTGGTAGCTCATCGTCGGGAACCGTTGCTGTCACAAGACGCAATCGATGGGCCTCTTCCGCGGAAATCGAAGTGCCTGTAAGGAGCAGTCTCGCAGCCTCCTGGTAGCCGAGCATCTGGGGAAACACAGCCGCCGCGATCGGGGGGAAGACGCCGAGTGTGATCTCCGGCTGGCCGAAGCGCGCGGAGTATGCGGCAAGCACGATATCGCAGCCAATCGCGAGCTCGGTGCCGCCGCCAAGAGCCGCGCCGTGAACTACGGCAATTGTCGGCACCGGGAGTGACCGCAGATGGGTGAAAAGACGGCTGAATCCACGGATCATCGGTTCGACCCGCTCGGGGAGATGGTCGGCAACGTCAACGCCCGCGCAAAATGCCCTGCCGTCCGCTCGCAAGACGACAGCCTTCAGGTGTTGGTCCGCGTCCGTGTCGCCGAGCGCCGTATCAAGATCGCGAATCATCTCCAGGTTCAGGATATTCAGGGGCGGGCGGTCGAGTGTGATCGTGACGACGTTGCTCATTGTGTCGATATGCAGTGACGGAAATGTCGCTCGCATTGCTGTGCCTCCTCACTCCATCACCACGACTGAGCGAATACCCTGCCCCGCGCGCAGCGTATCGAGCCCCGCGTTGATCTCGGCAAGGGGGAAACGCGCCGTCACCATCGAGGCGACCTCGATGCGGCCAGTGCGCGCAAGCTCGATGACACGTGGATAGTCCACCGGACGGCAGCCAAGACTGCCACGAATCTCCATCTCGCGGTACATCACGCGCCCAGCGTTGAGGGCGACATCGTGATCGCTATAGCCAACGACTACTAGCCGCCCACCGGGGCGAAGTGTGCTAAAGGCGTCTTTCATGGTCGTGGGATTGCCGATGGCCTCGATGGCGATGTCCGCACCCGCGCCCGCGGTGAGTCTGCGGACGGCTTTGGCGACGCCCGCGCCCTCCATCTTCGGGTTGATGACGGCTGTCGCGCCCAGTCGCAGCGCGTGGTCGAGCTTCTCCTCAGCAATATCAACGGCGATCACGATGCCACCCGCCAGGTTCGCGAATTGCACGACGTTCAATCCGACGCCACCACAGCCGTAGACCACGACCACATCGCCGGGCCGCACCTCGGCGCGGTTCTTCACCGCATGGTACGGAGTCGTCACAGCATCGGCGATAATGCAGCCCTCGACCAGTGGGATCTCGTCGGGCAGTACGAAGACATCCTTGGCAGGCGCGGTGACGTACTGGGCATATGCCCCATCGATGTCGTTTCCGAACATCCGCAGATGCAAACAGATGTTCTCGCGGCCATTGCGACAGGCAACGCACGACCCGCATGGGAGCACTGCTGGTAGTAACACACGGTCGCCCACCCCCACGTTGGTTACGTGCTCGCCCAACTGTGCCACGACGCCAGTGGCTTCGTGCCCCAGGATGAGTGGCGGCTGTTTTGCGGTCGGCACGCCATGATCGAGATAATGCAGATCGGTATGGCAAAGCCCGCAGGCGGCAACACGTACCAGAATCTCGTCTTGCTGGGGTGTCGGGTCCGGCCACTCCTGCACCCGTAGCGGCGCGTGCGCCTCATAGAAAATCGCGGCTCGCATGACTTCCCCTTCCTTTCGCTGCCAATGGTTTCGTCGTCGCCATATAGCGACTTAGCTGAGCCGGTTGCCGCAACGGCCGCAATACTCGAAGTCCGCCGGGATGCCTTTTGCGCCACACGACGCGCAAGATTGGTTGTACGCGCCCCAAACAAACTCGCTCGATCCCCGCTCGCCGCCCGCTGGCGTACCTCCAGATGGCCAGGCCGCCGCTTTTCGACAAATGCGTGCATGCCCTCATACGGCTCCAGCGAGGTGTAGTGAAGCGCGAGCCATTCACGCGCATGGCCGGCGGTCTGATACCAGGCGAGGTCCTTCCAGAAGTTGGTTTGTTGTTTGGTGTAGCGCAGGCTCTCAGGGAATTTGTCAACGAGTTTGGCAGCCATTGTCGCAACGGCGTCGTCGAGCGCGGCGTACGGGACAACCTGGTTGACGAGGCCCCAATCGCGGGCCTGTGCCGCATCTATCCATTCGCACAGCCAGAGGATCTCTCGCGCTCGGCGGTCGCCCACCATCAGGGGCAGCCACTGAGTCGCGCCGCCTGCTGCCACGCTCCCCACCTCTGCCCCAACCTGACGGATGCGGGCATGTTCGGCGGCGATGGCGAGATCGCAGGCCATGTTGAGCTCGTTGCCGCCACCCACAACCATGCCGTTGAGGCGCGCGATAGTGGGCTTGCCAATGTTGCGCAGCATGTCCACGCACTCGATGAACACGCCCATCCACTTCCAGTAGTCGCGGGGGCGTGCGGTATATTCGTCGGCATACTCTGCCACATCGCCGCCGGTGCAGAACGCCTTTTCACCTGCGCCCGTCAGCACCACCACGGCGACCTTGTCATCCCACGAGGCGTCGCGAAATGCCTGGGTCATCTCCTGGAGCGTGTGGTACGTGTACGCGTTGTATTTATCGGGCCGGTTCATAGTCACCGTCGCGACCCAATCGCGCTTGGTGTACAGAATCTCCTGAAAGCCGAAGCTCTCTGGATCTCTGCCGGGGAAATTGCTCATGGTATCACCTTTCTGCTGCGATTTCGTCCGTACGGGCACCCGATGGGCGCGTATAAATGGTCTGCGCCAGCGTCATCACAAAGCACTGGGCGCATCCGGCCCTCTCCACCACGTCCTCCGAGCCAGTGTCCGCTGCCTCAAGTCTGACCTCGAAGCCGAGTCCGCGATGCAGTTCGACCGCTTCCTGTAAGCGCGCGCCGATGGCGGTGAACCGGCGTGTCCAGCCAGCGTTGCAGACGTCGGCTCCGCTTGTCTGACTCATGACGTCTCCTCTGCGGTCGCGCCGATGTGCTGGTGAAGCAGAACCGTTTGTGCGAGGCCAAAGTGTGCCGCATCGAAGAAAGCGAGCATATCCCACGCCTTCCAGTTGACGAGGGTATACATATCTCGCGCTCCCAGCGCCGCACTCTCGGCGATCAGCGCGCGCGTGAGCTGATGTCCGATGCCCCGGTGCTGGCGATTGGGAGCAACCGCGATCGAGTCCATCAAGACTGTGACTCCTTCGAAGCCAAATTCGCCGCTCGTAAGAGTTCCCAGCACGAACCCCACGACGACGCCATCGTCTTCAGCGACGAGTCCGAGCGTGTGGCCGTTCGAATCATGCGCGCGGAACGAGGCGAGCCGACGCTCGAAATAGGCTGGCCGCGCTTTGCCGAACACGCGGGCGTCCAGTCCGACGACCATTTCGAGGTCGTCGGGGCGCATCGTGCGGATCGTGGCGCGTGTACGCTCTCTCGTGCGCGATGAACGGCGCGTAACCATCGTTCAGTGTCTCCCCGTTTGTCTGTAGTCCGCCTGCGTGTTAGGAGACACTGTGGCATAGGTTTGTATGGAAGATGCGCGATAAATCATTGCGAAGATGTAAAGTTTCTTGACGGGCAGAGTATCCGCTCATATACTGCTCTCAACCAGGGAACTTGTGGGAGTAATGGCATCGGTTGAGAAGATGGTTGTTTCTCGCCGCGGCCTGCGGAAAAGTGCGAGGCGAGCCTCATATGCCAGCACAGACCGAGGTTTCACTTCCTCTCATCCTCGTTGCCCACCACGATTCTGGCAGCGTTGAGTTGCTCAGGTCGCTGCTCGAAGGCGAAGGATACGCGGTGCTATGCGCCTATAACGGCCGGGCAGCGCAGCAACTCATCCAGCAGCATCGTCCACGCCTTCTGCTGCTCGAACAGGCGCTTCCGCTCGTGGATGGGCTGAATCTGTGCCGCTTGCTCCGACAAGAGAGTGACGCGCCCGCGATCTTTATCGTGAGTGACCGCCCTGATGAACTCGGCAAGCTCCTTGCCTTTGGCGCTGGGGCAGACGACTATCTCCAGCTTCCTATGCACCCGCACGAGTTGCTCGGCCGAGTGAAAGTGGCATTGCGCTGGGCGTCTGTCGCGGGCCAATATGCGCCGCCGGTTGTGCGCTACGGCCGCCTCGAGCTGAGTTCGGAGCAACGACAAGTCCGAGCCGCAGGTCACGACATTCCGTTGACATCGCTGGAGTATGAGTTGCTGTCGATCTTCGCCCAGCATCCAGGACGGGTATTCACTCGCGATGAGCTGCTTAACCGGTTGAGTTCATTCTTGCGCGGCGTGCCATTCAGTCGCACGGTCGATATCCACGTGAGCAATCTGCGCCAGAAGTTGCGACAGTCACTTGATGAAGATTTTCCGATCGAGACCGTGCGGGGGGTTGGTTATCGGCTTCGCAGTGAGACACGAGATAGGCACGATAGGCACGCCGCAGCACCATCGCGTGAAGCTGATCGCGCTGTGGGTCTAGGACACGTTGCGCTCGCGGCGCTCGACCGCGCGCCGATGCCTCTGTTGGTGCTTTCGCTCGATCGCACCGTGCTGCTCTACAATGACGCGGCCCAGCAACTCTGTGGTTGGAAGGCTGAGGAGGTTGCCGGTCAGGTGAAATGCTACAGCCTCTTGGGCTGTCATAATAGTGCTGGGACGATGCTTTGCCATGACGCGTGCCCTATGCGTCAGGCGCTTTTTACTGGTGTGAACGATCATCAGGCGCACTACATCATTACGCTCAAGGATGGGCGGGAACTGCCCGTTGCGGCGCATTACACCCGTCTCGACAACTCGGGTGGTCAGCCGGATTGTGTGTTGTTGACCCTGCAGCCAGAGGCTGCGCTACACCACCCTGTAGGCAGGTGACATCCCCAGCGTACTGGTCTCTACATGGGCACCGCGCCGCTCAATGCCGCCCGAGCGCATACGCCACACGGGCGCGAAATGCCTGAATTCGCTGGCGCGGAGCGCTGGCTATCGCAAGGGTGAGCCCAAACGCGACCAGCGTACTTGACAGTGCAAAGAAAGCGATCTCCTCCACGGGAAGCACGCCGCCGACGAGTACGCCCAGCGTCTGCCGTGGGCTGATCGTCCATATCTCCTGGTGAATCGCGAGCGCGTCAACCGCGCTGAGGTAGATGACGACCGGCACCAAAACCTTTGCCAATAGCCGGCGCCAGCGCCACAAGATGTCGCCGCCCAGACCGATTTGAAGCAGTAGTGGTGGCAGCGCCCAGACAAGTTCCCAGCTAAGATACGTTCCTGGCCGCCAGCCATCGCGCAGAAGGAGGAGCGCCGCCAACCAAAGCGTGCCTCCCACGGTGACAGCAATTAGGTGCCCACCCTTGCAGTGGGCGGCTTGTATCCCACGCTTGTCGAAGACTCCCGAGTCGGCAGGCAATCCTTCCCAGCCGCGCTCGCGCAACAGCCCGATGAACCAGAGTCCGATCAGCAGCGTCTGCAGCGGGAAGAAGAGCAATTCCTCCAGGGGAATCTGACCGATGGCGATGCCGCTGATACGCGCTGGCGAGTACCACCAGACACCGGCAGCTATCAAATGGTTGTCCCAGGGGGCTGTATACAGCACTGCTACCACGATGAGTACCGCCAGTGCCACCCATGGCGACCACCACGAGCGTTCTGCCATGCTGGCGTCGTGGTTCTTCCGCTGAACAAGAAAACCCGCGTTGACGAGCCCGAGGGCGATGATCGGTACGATGACGAAAATGAGCAAGAGGCTCCCGTATGTGAGACTCACGGATGCGCCTCGATCATAGGCGTCCATTGCTCACGAGCGGCAGGGTCAGGCAGGCGAGGCGTGACCCGCTCGTCTCCCACGGCAAGTGAGATGAGATTCTCGGCGATGATCGCCGACGATAGGACGCCGGGCAGTCCGGCGCCTGGATGCGTACCCGCCCCAACAAAGTAAAGATTGTCGAAATCTTCGGAGCGATTGTGCGGCCTGAACCATGCCGATTGTGTGAGCGTCGGCTGAAATGAGAATGCCGCTCCGCGATAACTGTTGAGCTCCCCTTCAAAATGCCGTGGATCGATCCAGTGTTCGGCGACAATATTGCGTGACAATTCAGGCAGATAGCGTTCTTCCAGGAAACGCACGATGGCGTCGCGATAAGGCTTCGCCGCGACTTGCCAGTCGACGTTGGCGCCAAGGTGTGGCACGGGCGAAAGCACGTAGAAGGCCTCGCATCCGTCCGGCGCCACTGATGGATCGGTCAGGCTCGGCATGTGCAGATATAGGGAGAAGTCGTCGGAGAGCGAATTTTGGCCAAAGATGTCGTCGAGCAGCCCGCGATACCGCTCACCCAGAAGGATATTGTGGTGCGCGAGTCCTGTATCGGTGTAGCGACGCTTCGTGCCGAAGTACAGCACAAAGAGCGACATGCCATATTTCATCCGCTCAAATTTGCGGTCGGTGTTGGTGTGCCGGTACCGCTGTGGAATCAGGTTGCGATATGTGAACGCGACATCGGCGTTGGAGACAATGTGATCGCCCGCAACCACCTCGCTCGACTCCAGCCGAACTCCGGTCACGCGGCGGTGGTCGACCAGAATCTCGGCCACCGGACTGTTGAGGTGGATCGAGCCTCCCAATTCTTCCAACAGCTTGCCCATCCCGGCCACGATGGCGCCTGTCCCGCCCATCGCGTAGTGGATGCCCCATTCCCGCTCCAGGTAGTGAATCATCGCGTAGATCGATGGCGTGTCAAACGGATTTCCGCCTATCAGCAGTGGATGAAACGAGAAACACTGGCGCAAGAAGTCATCTTCGATAAATTGGGACACGTAGCGATAAACGCTTTTGTATGACTGCATCTTGATGAGGTCGGGCGCGACCTTCACCATGTCGGTCCACCGCAAGAAAGGTTTGTCAGCCAGTTCGACGAATCCCTTTTCAAAGATGCGTTTGGTTGTCGCCATGAATCGCTGGTACCCCGCCCGGTCGCGCGGATTGCGGCGCGAGATTTGGTCGAGAATGAATGCCTCATTGCCGTTGTAATCAAACGGGCGCCCGGTCGCGTCGAAGATGCGATAAAACGGGTCGCAGGGAACGAACTGCACGTAATCCTCGCGCCGTCGGCCTGCCGCTGCCCAGAGGTCGTCGAACATAAAGGGCGCGGTAATCACGGTTGGCCCGCCGTCGAACGAGAAGCCGTTGATGTCATACACATAGGCGCGCCCGCCAAGTTTATCGCGCTTCTCGAAGAGTTCTACGTTGTGGCCGCGCGCGGCGAGTCGAATAGCGGCGCTCAGGCCGCCGAACCCGCTGCCGATGACCAGTATCTTGCCCATATGGATCTCCGTTAGCCGTTCAGATGGTTTGCGTACAACACGGGAAGCCGGCTACGCTCATCGGTTGGCTCAGTTGCGCGTCGGGTCGACCACCAGATAGCCGGAAGCCGCCGGAGTTTGCCGATCGTTCCTATGTGGGCTCTTCGCGTAAATACGTCGTAATCGTGTGCCTCGATGTCGTTGAGGATCGCTTTGTAGAGGCCCGCAGCAGCAGCAATCGCCACGCGGCCCTCAGGATGCAATAGACCGATGCCGCTCTCGGCCTCGCGATAAAGGGCCCGCGTTCGGTCAATCTGGAATCGCATGAATGCGCGCCAACGGGCGTCGATCTGACCAGAGGCAATATCGGCTTCGGACAATCCGAACCGCGCCAGTTCTTCGAGCGGCAGGTACAGTCTCCCGACCTGCCAATCCGCGCCAATGTCGCGCAGTATGTTGGTCAACTGCAGCGCAATGCCAAGTTTCACCGCGTAGCGCAGTGCCGCGTGGCTTTCAAAGGCGACGATATGCATCACCATCAGGCCGACGGTTGAAGCAACGCCATAGCAATACTCGACCAGTTCGGCAAATGTGGTGTATCGCTGTTGGGTCAGATCGCGAGCGATTCCCTCGAGTAACTGTATCTCAAATCCGTGGGGAATGCGGTACTGCGCCTTGGTATCAGCCCAGGCTAGCAGCAGAGGATCATATGGCGTCGGCACGTTTGCCAGGCGCGCACGCCAGCCCTCCAATAGTCTTCGCGCGTCGTAGGGGTGGGCGACCTGGTCAATGAGGTCGTCGGTTGCGCGGCAGAACGCATACAGCGCGCGTACGGCCCGGCGCTTGGGTTCGGGCAGCAGCGTGGACGCGACGTGAAAAGTCCGGCTATTTGCGTAAATCAGGCGCGCGCAATAGGCATATGCCGCATCGTACACGCTCGGATCTGCCGTCGCGGCGTGTTCGTCCGTAGGCGTATTCAGCGCCTCATACGCGCGTTGCAGGACACTATAGTCCCAATTCTCAGACTCAGCTGGCAAACCCATCTCGTGCTCCAGGTGCTTTAGCGGTTTCAACACATCAGGTAGTGCTGGCGGCGTCGTTGGCTAACCTCAGGAAGTATAGTAAATCAAAATCGGCGATTTGTCCAGGTATTTGTAAAAATACATAGACAAACATCGCCACAGCATGTACACTGAAACGAGCACCCCGGAAATAGATGGCGCGATTCTGGAGCATGCGCTTCGATCACCTGTAGCTGAGAGGACTGTGCGGTGGATAGCTCGATGCCGGGAGCGGCGTCACGCGCCATGTCATTTAGCATTGGCGATGTAGCGCAGATCACGCGAATCCCGGAGGATACGCTGCGTGTGTGGGAACGGCGCTATCACTTCCCCCAGCCGATGCGTTCCAGTGGGGGACAACGTCAGTATGCGGAGCGGCAGGTGCTCGATCTGATGTGGGTCAAGATGCAGCTGGATCAGGGCATGCGAGCGGGTCAGGCGATTCACGCTCGCCATACCGTCGCGCGAGACGGGGCAATAGAACGCGTGCTACACGAGCCATTGCCTCCCTGTCCCAATGCGGATCCGCTGCTGATCGAGATCCGCTCCGCACTGCTCGAAGCGCTGCTGATCTGCGATAGCAGCAAGGCGGCGACAATCCTCACCGGGGCGGCCGAACGCCATCCAGTAGACCTGCTGGTTCTCGACGTTGTCGGGCCGACGCTGGCAGCCATTGGCGAGGCGTGGAGTGTGGGTGAAGTGTCGGTGGCAGTGGAACACTTCGCGAGCAATTTCCTGCGCCATCTATTGCTGGACTGGCTGCGCGCGAGTCCGGCGCACTTTTCAGTGGATCCCGTAGTGCTCGCCTGCGCTCCCGAAGAACTGCACGAGGGCGGACTACTGATGCTTTGGGTGC
This sequence comes from Ktedonobacteria bacterium, assembly GCA_027307065.1. GTDB lineage: Bacteria > Chloroflexota > Ktedonobacteria > Ktedonobacterales > JADMIN01 > DAHUXT01. The sequence continues at coordinate 11,821 of DAHUXT010000012.1, read as the reverse complement.
TTCTGCGCCAGTTGCGCTGGCCGGTAGTGTATCTGGGGCAATCCCTCCCATTGAAAGATTTGCCAGCATTCGTCGATAACGTGCGCCCTGCGCTCGTCGTCTTCGTGGCAATGAACGAGATGTCTGCCTTGGCGCTTGCCGAGTGGCCACGCTGGCTCAGCCAGCCGGGCGGGGCGCGACCGCCGATTGTGGGCTACGGCGGACGCGCATTCGTAGCGAACCCGCGCCTGGCCGATCGCGTTCCCGGTGTGCTGCTGGGTAGCACGCTCTGCGAAGGTAAAGAGCGTATCCACCGATTGATGTTGAATCTGGCGGTGCTTGGGCAGTAAGAGCCCTGGAGCGTGCTTGGTACCCAGGTCCGCGTCGCATGATCGCGGCTCAAATCGATAAAGGCATCCGGCCAATGTTTAGTGCGCTTGCCGTACCCACGCCCTGGTTGCTCGCGGCGTATGTGTGCGGCGCTATGCCGTGGTCCGTCTGGCTTGGCCGCCTCCTCTACTCTACTGATCCTCGCGACCAGCGTGACGCAAACCCCGGCGCGGCCAATTCGTTCCGATCTGCTGGCTGGCGACTTGGCGTGGCTGTCCTCACGCTTGATTTCTTCAAGGCGTTTATCCCTGTCGCGGCGGTTCGCTGGCTTGGCAACCTCCCCGACGAGCAGCTCTTCTGGGTCGCCCTCGCGCCAACACTTGGGCACGCTTTTTCGGTGTTCCTGCGGTTCCGTGGCGGAAGGGGCATCACGGTCATGTTCGGCGTGTGGGCTGGTCTGACGCTCTATCGTATCCCCTTGCTGCTTGGCGTCGCGGCAATCGTGGCGGTGATGTTGTTTCGTAACGATGAGCGCCGCGCACTGGCGATTCCCTTGGCACTTCTTGCGTTTCTCGTGCTGACGCACGGCCCCGGATGGATGCTCCTGTTGGCGGCCGCCCAGCTCCTCGTGCTTATACTGAAAATAGCGGTATTCTTTACGCGGCAGTATCGCCACCATCGAGATGGACTGTCGGAATAGACACCGCGGCAGGACGGTAACGGAGCATAGAAATGACCCTCTTTGCGAGCCTGCCCGTGCCGCTACCGAGCGTGATGGCCGCGCTCTCGCTGTTGGCTCATGTGACAGCAGTGCTGCTGCTCACCGGAATGAGCGTGCGACTGATAGCCAACTTGCGATTTCTGAGGGAAGCGCGGCAACTGGCAAGGCGGCCCCCGGAACAGTTGCCGCGTGTTAGCGTGCTGATTCCCGCGCGCAATGAGGCAGCAACTATCGAGGCGTGTGTCACCTCGCTGATGCGACAGCGGTATCCCGATGTCGAAGTCATCATCCTCGATGACGGTTCAACCGATGGAACCGGGCAGCTTCTCGACAGCTTGCAGGCGCGTTATCCCGATCTGAAGGTGATTCACTCCACCGATGATCCGCCGCATGGCTGGAACGGGAAGAGCTACGCATGCCATCTCCTCGCGCGACATGCGACGGGTGACTGGCTCCTCTTTACCGATGCCGATACTGTCCATCTGCCCTATAGCATTCACTATGGGCTGGCGCAGGCACAGCGGCTGGACATCGACTTGCTGAGCGCCTTCCCATATCAGCGGACCGTCACCTGGAGCGAGCGCGTCGTCGTGTCGTTCATTGTCGATTTTCTGCCACGGGTCAGCGTTGATTTTCGCGGGCTCTGGCGCGGCACAAGCAATAACGTCCTCGCGAACGGTCAATATTTGCTGGCGCGCACGTCGAGTTACTACGCTATCGGCGGCCATGCCAGTATCCATGACGCACTCATCGACGACTTTGCGCTAGCCCGCCGGTTCCGCCAGTGCGCGTATAAAGTCGCGCTGGTCGATGGCGTTTCGCAGCTACAGTGTCGCATGTACCATTCGTTGCGCGAGGTGCAGGTTGGCTTCGCCAAGAACGTGCTTGGCGCGCTCACATCAACGTATCTCAAGCGCCGCGCGCGCTGGTGGGCGCCGCTCTTTGCCTGGGGGTACGCGTGTATTTTCGTGGTACCGTTCTTTAATCTGCTGTTGAGTCAATTTCGCGTGCTGGCTATCATAGAAATCGCGTGGTTGCTTCTGCTGCGGGTGCTGGCTGGCTGGTCCATCAGGCGGCCGTTGAGCGAGATGCTCACGACACCGCTGGCGGCATGGTTTGTGATGGCGCTCGGGCTGGATTCGCTGTATCGCCGCTGGCGCAAACGATCGGTCATGTGGAAGGGGCGGGTATATCCTGACACAGGTACGCGCTAGACGAACGTGTCGCCGTGCCGCCGATGTACTTCGGCGCGAATTCCGCGACTCGGCTCAAGAGTGGCTCGCATGCGCGGACGAACCTTCCCGCTGACGAGCCGAAACTGATAGCGCTGCAGCAGTCGTGCCAGCACGATCTTCACTTCAGCCTGAGCAAATGCGGCGCCGATGCAGTTCCGTGGCCCGCCGCCAAAGGGAAGATACGTATAGGGTGGGCGGGCGCTGCCTTGTGCTGGAAGAAAGCGGTCTGGATCAAATACTTCGGGCTGTGGCCAGTGTTTCTTGTCCCGGTGTGTCAGATATATTGAATAGAGCACCCGCGTTCCCGCGGGAATGCTAAACTCCCCAAACGTCAGGTCATCGGCGGCAATCCGCGAGCCGAGGTGGATGGGTGGATACAGCCGCAATGTCTCCTTGATGACGCAATCGAGGTAGCGCAACTGCCGCACATGCCCATATTCTGGCATCTGGCTCCCGATGACCGTGTCTATTTCGGCCTGTACCCGCTTCAGAACATCTGGATGAATGGTCAGCAGGTAGAGGCTCCACGCGAGCAGCGCTGTGCTTGTATCGTGGCCCGCGATGAACATGGTCAGCACCTGGTCGCGGATGAGTTCGTCATTCATTTGGGCGGCAATCAATTTGCCGAGCAGATCATTGCCGTCGGCTGGCTGCGCGCGCCGTAGCACAATCAATCGGTACAGATACGCGTCCAGGCGTTTTCGCGCCCGACGATAGCCGAGCCGGGGCATATCCGGCCATAGTAGCCAGGGACCCGGCGATATGTAGCGAATAGTGCGCAGGATATCGGACCAGAGTGTCTCAATGTGCGGGCCAATATCCTCGGCAAAAAGCGACTCCATCAACGTGAGCAGGGCGATGCGGCGCATCTCACCGAGCAGATCGATGACGCTTCCTTCGTGCCATTGCCCGCTGACGCGATCGACGCTCTGGCCCATAGTCTGCGCGAATCCCTCGAAGAGGCTTCGGTGCAGCGCTGGCGTCATCACCTCGCGGAGATCATCATGCAACGCGCCATCGGTCACGAGCATGCCCTGGCGCAATAGGCGCGTCACGGGGTCGCCCTCGGCGCGCCACCGTACCTTATCGCGCTCGTCGGTCAGCAGAAATCGATTGGCCTCAGGGCCAACCATCACCACGCTTTTGAAGCCAGGCAGTGGCAGCGCAAAGATATCACCGAGGGCATCATGCATCGCCTCGAGCGCACTGAGGATATGTCCTTCGCGCCGCCACATCCGCAGCACGTAACGCGCTATCGTAATGTCAGGCGTCGGTATCCGCGACCCCACACGTGGCAGCGACATAGGTCCTCCGCAAAACGCCAATGATGATGGCCGAGGTTCGTTCGGGCCGCTGGTGCAGCGGGAGTCCCCGACGCCAGACACAGGGACGGGTGCTCGCGCGAACAGCGCCTCATCATAGTGTAGCGCAGGCGCATAGCGCTGTGGGCACACCGCGCCTGTATTCCCGACGGAAAAGGTCCCTGCATGGTTCGGTGAATTGTGTCAAAATGAAGCGCGGGCGCCGTATTCGCTCACAATCGATCACATATCAACAGGCAATGCATGCAAACGTTCTTGCCCTATCCAGACTTCTGCCAGAGCGCCGCGTGTCTCGATTACCGGCGTTTGGGCAAGCAGCGACTTGAGGCCCGGCAGATTCTTCAGATACTCAGTGGCGAAGGCAAGGGTGGCTGGCGCCATCATCCCGCGGTGCGAATGTGGCGCGGATACGAGGGCGCGCTGCGGCTCTACATGAACACTGTCATCCAGGAGTGGGTGAGGCGTGGTTACCGCAACACGATGGAGCTTGCGCCAGTCAACGGACAGCCGGTGATGCCGCCGTGGCTGGGTGATCGCGCGTTCCACGCGTCGCATCGCGCGAATCTTTTGCGCAAAGACGCCGATTACTATGGACGCTACGGCTGGACCGAATCGCCCGACCTCCCTTATATCTGGCCTCTCAAGGACGAGGACGTGCCGATCACAAGCGGCTGATACGCACTCCGAGTGGGACGGTGTGCTTCGCGGATGCCTGCCACAGCGGCAACGCGCCGAGAGATGGCTGCGCGGCCAGGAGATACGCCGTGGCCTTCAGGTTGCGACGCACTTCTCACCAGGTGACACCTCCAACGTACTTACTGTGAGGTATTGCCGAATGGAAAGACAACCTGCGCATGCCCGAATTGCCGTACGCCGACGATTTCCGTAAGATTGCCTGGCGCACTTTTTGCCAGTGTGGTATAAGAGGCATCAGACTGGTTTGGCGCCTCTCGCTCGCGAGCGAAGAAGTTCTTTGCCGTTCCACCATCGCGTTGCCTGGAGGCATCACACATGCCCATTCACCCGCGCATAGTCTCACTTTCCACGGCATCACCCCATTTCACCGTTGCCCGCGACGAAATGCTGGCGTTTGTGTACAAGCACCTGCTTGGCGATGATTGGGCCGCGGGGGAGACATCGCGCCAACAGGCACGGCAGATCGAGCGCACAGTGATGGCGAGTACGGTCGAGACGCGACAGTTGTCCGTCGATATCGACGACTTTTATGCGCGCCCACGCTCCACAGGCGAGCGCATGGCAACCTATGTAAGCGTCGCGCGCGCGCTCGGACGCAACGCGCTGGAGGCGTGTCTGTGCGCGGCACCCGGTATTGACGCGGCCAGTCTGACAGACCTTACCGTCGTTTCCTGTACCGGGTACGCGGCCCCCGGCGTGGATATTTTGCTCTCACGCGACCTCGGACTCAATCCGGATGTGCGGCGGATTGTCGTCGGGCATATGGGCTGCTTCGGCGCGCTCGCGGGAATGCGTCAACTGCTCGCGACCATGCGCGCCTATCCGAAGGCGGTCGCGGCGCTGCTCTGCGTCGAAATTTCCAGTATCCACTTCTCGTCGAGCGCCGATCGCACGGTGCTGTCGCTCTTTGGCGATGGCGCGGCGGCGCTGCTGCTCACCAACGACCAACACGCGGCTGGCCCGGAAGTGGTGGACGCGTATAGTGTCGCCGATTTTGGCGCCGCGAATCAGATGACCTGGGAGGTAGGTGATGAGGGATTCATCATGGGCCTCTCGCCACGGGTTCCGGTCACGTTACGGCGTCAGGTGCGAGCAGCTACCGAGCGTCTGCTTGCGCCGCATGGCCTGAATATCCGCGATGTGACGCACTGGCTAGTGCATCCGGGCGGGCCAAGCATTCTCGAAGCCATCGCGGACAAGTTGGAACTCGCCGACGAGCAACTCGCACACTCATGGAAAGTGTTGCGCGAGCATGGTAATTGCTCGTCCGCAAGGGTGCTCATGGTCCTCGAAGAGGCGATCAAGAGTGGCGCCACCCATCGCGGCGAGTGGGGCGTCATGATGGCGTTCGGCCCAGGGCTGACGCTGGAACTATGTCTGCTGCGATTCTAATGGTGACGACGACTACGTGGGCGTGCCAATGCTGAAGTCGTTGAAGACGACCGCCAGGTGGCCGACCACGTTGACGAGCCCCACGCCTCCAGAGGCGTACGCGCCATCGTCTGCCTGTCCAATCATCACTCCGTTGGCATAAAAGATGAAGTGGCTGCCGCGCATTCGCACGGTGATGGTGTTGCTCGCGTTCAGGCCGCGTGCGATATGGGTGTCGGTTGTTGGGGCTACGATCGCCGTGTGTCCACCATTCGACACCCGGACGAAGGTCCATTGCTGGCTCGCCGATACTCCAAACACATAATACGACTGATTGCTGACGGAGCGAACGACAATCCCATAAAACTGGTCATTTATGCCGCTGATCTGGCGCACCTTCACCGAGACTGTGCCATTACTGAGCGAGCCAGTCGGCGAGAATACCAGCCACGCGCCGTTGATTTCGAAGCCACCGTTGCTGAAGAACGAGCGACCAGACGATGGCCATCGGGCGGATGGCGTGCTCAGCGCATCCCGAAAGGTTATCTTGTCAGAGGGAGTGGGGCTAGGCGCGACTGTCGCCTTGGCCGTCGGTGTGCCGCGCTTGACAGCGTTGCCAGAGGCACGCAGTAGCCCAGAGCTCAGCATGACAATCAATAGCACCACCAGCGCAAGCGCTGATGCGCCCCCAATGAGGAGCGGCTTTGGCTGTGCCATCAGCTTTCTGGCAAGATCCACGGGCGTCGAGCGCGGCGAGTCCATCATAGTGTCGCCCGACTGCGCCCATTTCGGCGGCGAAGGCGGGTTTGAACTCATCGCGCGGATAGTGGCGTCGTCACTTGCGACTTGCTGGTCGGAAGTGGACGCGACGCGCATGTCAGGCGGTGTCGGTGTGCGCTGGTTCGCGCGTGAGTCGACCACTGTCGGCGCGATATTGCCCATGGGCGTTCCAGAGACGGGCGTTGGCCGTGGGCTCATATCGCGTGGCGAGACGATTGTCAGCGCATTGGTGGTTCCGAGCACGCCGTCGAGGGCGTCGACAAGCTCCGATGCGCTGGCGAACCGGTCGTCGGGATTCTTCTCCAGGCAGCGCATAATCACGGCGTCAAGCGCTTCCGGCAGATCGGGCTGCAATTCCTGCGGACGAGGCGGTGTCGCCGAGATGTGCTTGAAAACCGCCTCGCTGAGTGACTTGATACGGAATGGCGGTGAGCCAGTCGCGACTTCATAGAGCACCACGCCCAGCGAATACAGGTCGCTTCGCCCGTCGAGGGTGTTGCCCTGACATTGCTCTGGGGACATGTAGGCCGGCGTTCCCATGACCATTCCAGTGACTGTCAGGTCGCCGCGTTCGTCCACCAGCCGCGCTAGCCCAAAGTCGCTGATCTTGAGTTGATAGAGGTCGTTCGCATCTAGCCTCGTCGACCGGCCGCGTGAGGAGATTCGCTGGAGTAACAGGTTATCTGGCTTGATGTCACGGTGCACCATGCCGTGTTCGTGCGCATAAGCAAGCCCTTCCGCCGCCTGGCGCACTAGGTCGACCCCCTGCCCCAGCGTCCACCCGTCACGGGCTGCCCACTGCCGCAAGAGCGTTCGCAGCGAGCCATCAGGGACAAGCTCCATCACCAAATACGATGCGCCGTCCTGCTCGCCAAAGTCGAACACTTCGACGATATTTGGGTGTGACAGCGCTGCCGCCGCTCGCGCCTCGCGCAGAAATCGCGCCTGGAACGTGGCGTCAGATGCCTGGTTGGCGTGCAGCACCTTGATCGCCGCGGGCCGGTTCAGTCGCACATGTATCGCGCGATAGACCTCACCCATGCCACCGGTGCCAAGGCGATCCTCGATGCGATAGTTGCCGAGACTTTGGCCAATGAGGTCGGCCATGTTTATCCTCCGATGAGTCTCGAGTGCCAGACGCGTACAGCGAGACTGTTACTAGCGGGATGAAAGTTGAGATCACATAGGCGCCAGTGACAATACGAGACGACACAGTTCACGTGCGTTGATGCGAAGCTGACCGCGTCTACAAGGAAGGTCGAAGCGGCCAGTTGGAGTAGGAATATGCGCTGCTTGACACAGTATACACTCAGAGCAACCCAGGCGTGACGATCTTCACAATATTGCTGAGTAGCGTTATCCCGGCGGGCACGTTATACTGCGAGCGACCATACTGAGCAATATATTGGCCGACAGACGAGGTGAACGATGGAATCACCAGCGCTTCCAGTACCAGTCGCCATCAGGTTCCTCACCGGACCGTTGAGCGGACAGACCTTTCTCATCGAGAAGCCCATCGTCACCATCGGGCGTGACCTGATGAACGATATCGCGGTCAAAACGGATCTTCAGGTCTCGCGACAGCATGCCCGCCTCGAGTGGACCGGATCAGAATGGCGGATCGAGAATGTCTCCCGCAGCAACACGCTTGCGGTGAACGATAGCGCTATTCAGCAGGCCATACTCACGGATGGGGCTGTCGTGCAACTTGGCTCAGTGACATCGTTCACGCTGGTGTCCAAACCAGTCGCTGATGCTCAGGTTGCCGGGAAGCCGTCCGCGTCTGACACCGGTGAATTGCCTTCCGCGAGCGAGCAGCACGCATCTCGTATTACTATACCTCCCGCCTCTAATCTCCCTCGTGCGGCTTCGCCGGATCACGTTGGCCGCATGAATGCTACCGAAATCGCCCGCCGGGGCGAGCTGGCGCTGCCATCGCTAGAAGTCAGCAGCAACACCCAGGATGGCAAGACGACGTATCCACTCACCTCGGCTGCCATCTCTCTCGGCCGCAGCCCCACGAACGATATCGTCATCAACGACCGCATCGTCTCTGCGCACCATCTCCAGATCGTGCGTGAGGGAGACGGTTTCGTGCTCATCCATCCACACCCTGACCGCCCTTCTACGCTCAATGGATTGCTCTACCAGGGCCGCAAAATTCGGGGCGATGAGCGGTTCACGAAAAAGCTCGCCAAAGGTGACCTCTTTCGCATCGGTGACGAGAATGGCACACTGGTCACACTGACATTCAACGATGGGACCGATACCGCACAGGTCGCTCCGCCGCCGATCGAGCCCATCAAACTTGGAGCGCAGGAACTGACCATTGGTCGTACCCCCGATAATACCGTTGTTCTCGCGAATCCTCAGGTCTCATCGCATCACGCCCGGCTTACTCGCGAAGGGTCAACCTATCGCATTGTCGATCTCAACAGTACCAACCACGTCTACGTCAACGGAGAGATCATTTCCAGCCACGCCCTCAGGACCGGCGACGAAATCTATATCGGTCCGTATAGGCTTGTCTACGAGGGCAACCAGCTCAGACAGTATGACGAAAGCAACTTCATCGAGATCAATGCCGTTGGCCTGCGAAAGACAAGCACGCGAGGGGCGATGCTGCTCGACGACATTACACTCTCGATTCCGCCGCGCAGTTTTGTGGCGCTTGTCGGCGGCTCTGGCGCGGGCAAATCCACGCTGCTCGACGCCCTCAATGGTCTACGTCCAGCGCAAAATGGCAGGGTGCTCTATAACGGGCAAGACTATTACAAGAATATGGCTGTCTATAGCTCGCAGATTGGCTACGTGCCGCAAGACGACATCGTGCATCGCGATTTGACGGTGGAGCGCGCGTTATACTACGCCGCGAAGATTCGGCTGCCAAGCGACTTTAGCGAAGATCAGATCGAGCGACGCATCGCCGAGGTACTCGAAGAAGTGGAGTTGACCCACCGGCGCTCGCTGATGGTCAGGGATCTATCAGGCGGCCAGCGCAAACGTGTCTCCATCGCGCTGGAACTGCTCGCGAATCCAAGCATCTTCTTTCTGGATGAGCCTACATCTGGTCTCGATCCTGGCCTCGATCGCAAGATGATGTTTCTGTTGCGCAATCTGGCCGACCGTGGACACACCATTGTGCTCGTGACACACGCGACGAATAATATCAACTCGTGCGATTATGTGTGCTTTCTCGCGGCAGGTGGGCGCCTGGCGTATTTTGGTCCGCCCGAAAAGGCGAAGGTGCACTTCGGCAAGACCGACTTTGCCGAGATCTACACGAGTCTGGAACCGACAGACGAAGCGCCGACGATTCCCTCTGACGCGCAGGCTCGGTTCCGCGCCTCACCAGAATATACGCGCTACGTTGCGGAGCCAATGCAGCACGCGGTGGCAGCGACGAATCGGCAACCGAAGGCGGCGCCGCCCAGCCAGCGGCGGACCCTACAGCGTTATGGCCAGGGTTGGTCGCATTTTCTCCTGCTTTCCCGGCGTTATGTTGAACTGCTCAAGAACGACTCCGTCAACCTGATGATTCTGCTATTGCAGGCGCCAGTCATCGCGCTGATGCTGGTTTTGATGTTGCGCTTCGAGTCGGGGGCGGGCATCTTCAACGCCAACGCGCTGACGCAATGCCGCACTCAGATCGTGACATCGACTGGACCGCTCGCACTGCCACAGGCCCAGCAGGCCGTCCTGACCGATTGTGGCAACGTGCGCACATTTCTGCATGTAAATCCGAACGGGCAGGCGTATGCCACCGTACGTGGCGGCGCTAACCAGGCGCTGCAAGACTTCATCGTGCCGGGACCAGGAGCCGACGCGCAGAAGGCGCTGTTCATCATGGCGTTCGCGACGATCCTTTTCGGCTGCATCAACGGCGCGCGTGAGTTTGTCAAAGAAGCGCCCATCTACCGCCGCGAACGCGCCGTCAACCTCGGCATTGTGCCCTACATGTTCTCGAAGATCGCGGTACTGGGGCTTCTCTGTCTCTTCCAGAGCGCGGTGTTGATTGTCATCGTGCAGCTTGGTGAACCGCTGGAGCAGGGTGTCTTTACATCTCCTATGCTGGAGGGCTTTTTGACACTCTCGCTTACGTCAATCGCGGGGCTGATGTTCGGGCTGGCAATTTCGGCCATCGCGCCCAATACCGACCGGGCCATCAGCTTCGTGCCGCTCATCCTGCTGCCTCAGGTCATCTTCTCTGGAGCGATCATTCCGCTCAAAGACTGGCTGACGCAGCTTTTGGCGGCGATATTCCCGTCGCGGTGGGCGATGGCCGCGCTCGGCACGACCGTGGGCCTGCACACTGAGACTGTCGGAGGAGATCGTCTGTTCGGCACGGACTATACCTACCATGGAACGCTGTATTCGATCTATAGTCAGGCAGATGCCTTCAAGCGCCTGGCACTCTCGTGGACAGCCTTAGCGATCATTATCGTCGCGCTGACAATCATGATCGGGGTGTTCTTGAAGCGGAAAGACCGGCAAGGGTAGACGATTCAGGAGATTGCGATGGGCTATGATGTCGCTATCGTCGGCGCGGGACCAGCAGGCGCCGCGACAGCCATTCATTTGGCGCGTGGGGGCCAGCGCGTCGTGATCGTCGATCGCAGCGCCTTCCCGCGTGATAAGCCCTGCGCCGAATATCTCAGCCCTGCCGCCGAACCACTTCTGTACAAACTGGGTGTCGAGGAGGCGCTACGTGCCGCTCATCCACACCGGCTGCGCGGCTTTCGCATCTTTGCGCCAAATGGCCGGGTAATTCAGGGGGACTTCGCGGCGACACGCGGCGACGATGGCAACAGCCTCTACCAGACGGGACTGGTAATCCGCCGACTGCATCTCGACGCCGCATTGGTGAATGGCGCTCGTCGAGCAGGCGCCGAGGTCCGTGAGAACTGGCGACTTGGGAACATCGCGCGCGTTGGCGGGGGCTACCGGCTGCATCCAGCGGCGGGCGGCGAGCCAATCGAGGCGCGGCTGCTCGTCGCGGCTGACGGCATACACTCGACGGTAGCGCGGCGCATGGGGCTGCATGTTACCGCTCGCATGCGCAAAATTGGCCTGGTCGCTCACATGCGCGGCATCACGAATCTCGAAGAATACGGTGAAATGCACGTCGCAAATCGCCGGTACGTGGGCATCGCCCCGATGGAACCAGGCGACCATGATGCGCTCTGCAACGTGGCGATGGTGGTGGATGAGGCGCGCGACGGACGTCACATTGCCGGCAACGCCGACGCGTTCCTGCTGGATGCGCTGATGACTTTTCCCCGTTTGCGCGGGCGGATAGATCACCTCAGCATCGAGCGTCGCACGCTCACCACGAGTCGTCTCTCAGTCCACGCGCGCCGCCTGTCTGACGCGCACCTGCTGTTGGT
>DAHUXT010000129.1 GCA_027307065.1 Ktedonobacteria bacterium | reverse complement strand
CATCTGGTTTTGTGTGGTGTTCTCGTTCATCCTTGGCGTCCCGTATTTGTTTAACCCAGAAGCCTACTATGCGGTGACTTCCATCGCGGTGATCGGCCTGTATATCGCCTACGTCATCCCGGTATTCCTACGGTTGCTCGCTGGTGAGCGCTTTCAGCGTGGCCCATGGCACCTTGGCCGATGGAGCTACGTCGTAGGGTGGATCGCGGTCGTCTGGGTGGCGTTCATCACCATTCTCTTCATGCTGCCACAGGTGTCGCCTATCACCCGCGACAATTTCAACTATGCAGTCGTTGCGGTCGGTGTGGTTGTAATCTTCGCCGGTGGCTGGTGGATCATCTCAGCGCACAACTGGTTCACCGGGCCGAAGGTGCAGGGCTCACCAGAAGAGCTGGCGGCCATCGAGCAAGAACTCGAAGCCGTGGGGTCAGCAGACTGAAACGGATTGCATCAGACTAGAAGAGGTGAACCGTGGGTAGAGTCGAAGGCAAAGCCTGCGTGGTGACAGGCGCAGGCTCGGGCATCGGCAAAGCCACCGCTGAACGCCTCGCAGAAGAGGGTGGCCGGGTCATCTGCGTCGATCTGAGCGGCGTCACGGCCACGCAAACCGCCGATGGCATCCGTAGCGCTGGAGGCATCGCCGAAGCCGTTGCTGCCGACGTCAGCGATCCGGCGCAGGTAAACGCCTTGATCGCGCGCTGCGTGGACGCCTATGGCCACATTGATGTGCTCGTGAACAATGCCGGGGTGAATATCCCCGGCGTCTTCCACGAGGTAACCGACGCCGTCATCGACCGGACGCTCAATGTCAACGTCAAAGGGGCGATGTACGGCAGCCGGGCGGCCATTCCGCACATGCTGCGCGACGGTGGCGGGTCGATTATCAACATGTCGAGCGTCAATGGGCTGGTATCCGAGCCGTTTCTCGCGGTCTACTCGGCATCGAAAGGCGCTGTAGTGATGTTGACGCGCGGCATCGCCCTGGACTACGCCCGCCAGGGAATCCGCTGCAACGCGATCTGCCCGGGGTGGGTGGATACGCCGATCAACTATGCGCATGCCGAGATGCTGGGAGGGCTACAGAAGGTGTACGACTCGATCAGCAGCTTTCAGCCGATTGGACGGCCGGGATTGCCCATCGAGATTGCGCATCTGGCGCTGTTCCTGGCCTCCAATGAGGCATCATTTATCACAGGCGCGATCATCTCCGCCGATGGTGGCATGACGGCACAGTAACGCGCGCGCTGAGCCCAAGATCTACGGAGGTGTCGATGGAAACGAGTGACGGACCTGTAGACACCAAATGGCTCGGCACACTCACCGCCGCCCTCCACCCGCGCTACGACGACTATCTGCGTGACCTGGAAACGCTGGTGAACATGGACTCCGGCACGTTCGACCCACAAGATGTCGAACTGGTCGGAGCGTGGCTGCGTGCGCGCTGCGGGTCGTGGGGCGCGACAATCGACGCGACGGCTGGCGGTGATCTCGCCTCCAGCTTTGCCGCAACGCTCCGAGGAACAGGCACAGCGGCGATTGTCTTGCTCGGCCACATGGACACCATCTTCGCTCACGGCACGACGGCGGAACGTCCGTTGCGGCTGGAAGGCGGGCGCGCGCTGGGTCCGGGTACCTGCGATATGAAGGGCGGCCTGCTCACGGCGGTCTACGCTGTCGAGACGCTGCGGGCGCTGGGCTACGACCACTTCGCGACTCTGCGCCTCATCTGCACCAGCGATGAAGAGATTGGCGCGCCATCCAGTCAGGCGTTTCTCGAACAGATGGCGACTGGCGCCGATGCGGTGCTGGTGTTGGAGGCCGCGCGCGCCAATGGCGATCTTGTCCGGCAACGTCGCGGTTGGGGCAACTATCGTCTTGAAGTTATCGGGCGATCGGCGCACGCTAGCGTCGAGCCGCAGCAGGGCCGCAGCGCCGCGCTGACCCTCAGCCGCCAGGTGGTGGCGCTGCACGAACTCAACGACTATACCGAGGGACGCACCGTCAATGTAGGCACCTTACGGGCGGGCACGCGGCCTAATGTCGTCCCCGACTCTGCCACGGCCGAGGTTGATCTGCGCGCGAACACGCCTGAATCGATGGAACGACTGCTGGCGGACGCAGAGAACGCATTGGCTGGCGCGGCGATCGAAGGAACCACGTATACCTGGACACCGGTTTCGTTTCGCCCGCCGTGGGGTGAGAACCCCGGCACCGAGCGTCTGCTGGCGATTGCTCAGGGCGTGGCGAACGCGCTTGGCTTCACCGTCGAGGGAGCGACGACGGGCGGAACTTCTGATGGCAATTTTACCGCGGCGCTCAACATTCCCACGCTTGACGGCCTCGGCCCCATTGGCGGGCTGGATCATGGGCCGCGTGAATACATCGAGCTTGATTCAATCCTGCCGCGCATCGCATTGCTGGCGGGGATCATCCGGGGCGCGTGCGAGCAGTGATGCGCGTTGCCCCACGACGCGAGGAGTTACCGTATGACAACCGACATGAGCGCAGGGCATATGACATTCGAGTCGCTCGAGCGCATGGTGAAAGCGGGCGAGATTGACACCGTCCTCGAGACGATGCCGGATATGCAGGGGCGTCTTGTGGGTAAGCGCCTGGATGCCCATTTCTTTCTCAATCACGTGGCACGCGAAGGCTCTCACCATTGCTCGTATCTGCTGGGCACCGATGTCGAGATGAACACGCTGCCGGGCTTCAAAATGACCAACTGGCGCACCGGTTACCACGACTTCAAGGTGCGGCCGGATCAGCGCACCCTGCGTCCAGTGCCGTGGCTCGAAAAGACTGCCATCGTTATCGGCGACGTGCTGACCGACGACGACAAACCGGTGGAAGAGTCGCCCCGGCGCATTCTGCAGCGCCAGGTGGACCGCCTCGCCGCGATGGGCTTTACCGCGAAAATGGCGTCCGAGTTGGAGTTCTATCTCTTCCGCGACCCGTATGACGAGGCGCGCAAACGCCACTATCAGGACATGAATCCCTACGGCAATTACATTCAGGACTATCACATCCTCGCCACCACCAAGGAGGAAGGCATCGTCCGCCAGATTCGCATCGCGATGAACGAGGCGGGCATCCCAGTCGAAGGCAGCAAGGGCGAGTGGGGCTATGGCCAGGAAGAGTTGAATCTCGAATATTCTGATCCCGTCGAGATGGCCGACCGGCATGTGCTCTATAAGCATGGCTCGAAAGAAATCGCGGCGCTCAATGGTGTCTCGATTACCTTCATGGCCAAGTGGAACGCGGAACAGGCGGGCAGCAGCTTCCACCTGCACTCCAGCCTGTGGGACGCCTCTGGTCGCGCCGTCTTCTGGGATGAGCAGCAGCCGCTGGGTATGTCAAAGTTGTTCCAGCATTATCTGGCGGGGCAGCTCGCCTACACCAGCGAAATGATGTATTTTTACGCGCCGTTCATCAATTCGTACAAGCGCTATCGCGAAGGCACCTTCGCCCCGATTCGCCTTGCCTGGGGGCACGATAATCGCACGTGTGGTCTGCGGGTCATTGGTGAGCATGGCAGCATCCGTGTTGAGAACCGGGTGCCAGGCGCGGACGCCAATCCGTATCTCGCCTTCGCGGCCACCATCGCCGCCGGGATCGCGGGTATCGAGCGCCGTCTCGAACTGCCGGAGATGTTCACCGGCGACGCCTATGAGTCAAATGGGCGCAATGTGCCGCGCGTGCCGGGGGCGCTCTATGAGTCCATCCGCACGCTGGAGCAGAGCCAGCTGGCGCGTGAAGCATTTGGCGAACAGGTGGTGAGCCACTATCTCAATTCAGCGCGTGAAGAACAGTTGGCCTATGACCATGCGGTGACAAACTGGGAACTCGATCGCTACTTCGAGCGCATCTAGCGGCAAAGCTTCAAGATGGAGCGGCGATTCGGCGCGCCAGTTTGATGCGAAGAGTCGCCATCAGGAGGTGTGCAATGCGACTGGCAGATAAGGTGATACTGGTCACGGGAGCGGGTGGCGGCATGGGCCGTGTGGCCGCCGAGACGTTCGCGCACGAGGGCGCGAAGATCATCGCCAACGACTACGCGGAGGGACCGCTCGAAGAGACGGTCGCGCTGGTGCGCAATGCCGGAGGCGAGATTGTCGGCGTTCCGGGCAACGTAGCGATTGGCGCGAATGTGCAGCGGGCGGTCGCCGAGGGCGTGCGGGCGTTTGGACGTCTCGACGTGCTCTACAATAACGCGGGCATCATGCCGAGCGAAGATACCTCTGTCGAGGAAACCAGCGAGGAGACGCTCGCGCGCGTGCTCGACATCAATCTCAAGGGCGTATTTCTCTGCTGCAAGTACGGTATTCCTGAGTTGCTCAAGACGGGCGGCGGCTCGATTATCAATATCGCGTCGTTCGTAGCCGTTCTCGGATGCACCGTGCCGCAAGATGCCTACACTGCCAGCAAAGGCGGGGTGCTCTCGTTGACGCGGTCGCTCGCGGTGCAATACGGTCCGCGGGGTATCCGCGCGAACGCTATATGCCCTGGCCCCGTCGAGACACCATTGCTGCGCAAGCTGTGGACGAGCGAGGACGAGCGCAACAAGCGCCTGCGCCGCATCCCGATGGGCCGCTTTGGCACGGCCGAAGATATCGTCAACGCAGGTGTGTTTCTCGCCTCTGACGATTCAAGCTGGATCACGGGCAACACATTCATGGTGGATGGCGGCATCACGGTCAATTATTTCTAGCTGTCCGTCGGCCGCCGCGAATCGTCATCACCGCGAACTTTCGTAGAGGAAAGGACTGCGTAGCATATGGCATCAACGCCGATGACGCGCCGAGAGGCGCTACTGATAGATGGAGAACACATCGCCGCCGCCGAGGGGCGCACCTTCGAGACGCACAATCCAGCGACAGGCGCGGTGCTGGCCGATGTGGCACTCGCGAGCGCGGAGGATGTAAACCGGGCGGTTGCCGCGGCGCGGCGCGCGTTCGATAGTGGCCCGTGGCCGCGCATGAAGGCTGTCGAGCGTGGCCGAATGTTACGCCGGGTTGCCGATCTGATCCGTGAGCGGCTGGATAGCCTGGCGGAACTTGAGACGGGCAACAGCGGCAAGGCGATCGCCGACGCGCGCGATGAGGTCGGTGGTGCGGCGAACACATTCGAGTATTATGCGGGCGCTGCCGATAAGGTCTTTGGCGAGACGATTCCCATGGGCGCGTCTGCTCTCGACTATACCGCCCGCGAGCCGGTGGGCGTGGTCGGATTGATTGTCCCCTGGAATTTTCCCATCGTCATCGCCGCCTGGAAGATGGCTCCCGCCCTTGCCGCTGGATGTACCGTCATCTTGAAGCCCGCCAGCCTGACGCCGCTGACTGCCCTCGCGCTCGGCGATATCTGCCACGAGGCGGGCATCCCGGCTGGCGTGGTGAACGTGCTGACCGGAGACGGCGCGACTGCGGGAATGCTGCTGGCAAGCCATCGCGCTGTCGATAAAGTCGCGTTTACCGGGTCCACCGAGGTCGGCCGGGCGATCATGCGGGCAGCGTCGGATAACATCACGCGTGTCTCGCTGGAGCTTGGCGGCAAGTCTCCCTGTGTGGTTTTCGCCGATGCCGACATCGAGTACGCCGCCAGCCGCATTCCCTACAGCGTCTTCGCCAACGCCGGGCAGGATTGCTGCGCCCGCACGCGCATCTTCGTGCAGCGGTCGGCGCTCGATCAATTTACACAGCTCTTTGTGGAGGCGACACAGCGTATCCGTGTGGGCGATCCAATGGCGGCGGAGACGGAGATTGGCTCGATGGTCTCGCCGGGACAGAAGCAGCGCAGCCTCGATTATCTTGCCATCGGACGCGATGAAGGTGCGCAGGTGCTCACCGGTGGCGAGCCGCCCTCCACAATGGCGCTCGACGAGGGGAGTTTCCTGCTGCCCGCGGTGCTGAGCGGCGTCAGTAATTCGATGCGTGTCGCGCAGGAAGAGATCTTCGGGCCGGTGGCCAGCATCATCCCGTTCGACGATGAAGATGACGTGGTGCGCCAGGTCAACGATTCGCCCTATGGCTTGTCCGGCTCTGTCTGGGCACGCGATATTGGGCGTGCCCTGCGCACCGCGAGCCGTATCCGCACGGGCGTCATCAGTGTCAACAGCAACAGCAGCGTGCACGTACAGGCGCCGTTCGGCGGCTACAAGCAGTCGGGCATAGGCCGGGAACTGGGCATGCACGCGTTGTCACTCTATACCGAGGTCAAGAACGTTTACGTGGACCTGTCAGAACACTGAGGTATGACTCTCGCTGCCGTGGCGCTGCAACGCTAGGCTGTTCCGGATTTCCCACCCGGCGATCTGCCACCGCGTTGTCGCGCATTCGACTGGGTACTCTTTGCTGCAGAACCCGTTGCGTCGTTCGCCATTTCAGGCGTGAGCGTCTCTTGGGGGATGGGCTCACCAGTGGAGGCTGCCGCAGCCGCAGCATTGGCGGCGGATGGCGTGGCGCACACGGCGGCATGCACCTCGCGCAGCAGAACGCTCAGGTCGTGGATCTCTTCGCCGTGCGCTTTGAGACTCGCGGCGACGTGTTCGTCGAGCAATTGCTCCATGCTGAGCAGGCGCTGCGCCAGTTGCTCGTTTTGCTCGTTCAGCGCCTCACTCTGTTTGGCCAGACGCTCGATCCGATCGGACTGCTGGTGGTCGCGCACTGCGCCGACATTCGCCGCGATCAGCAGGACTGGACCTGTGAACGCCGCCTGGAAACTGAGCAGTAAATTGAGCAAAATGTAGGGCGGCGGGTCAAAATGGTGAGTGAACTGGAAGGTGTTATAGAGGAGCCAGAGAAAGAGGAAGAACGCCTGCCCGCCCAGGAACCACCACGAGCCGACGAATGCGGCTACTCGCTCGGCCAGCCGCTGGCCGAGCGATACGCTTTCGGCGCCGTTGGGTGATTGCGTATGTGACAGAAAGAGTTGCGGGCGATGCAGATGTCGCAGTCGTCCCCAGATGGGCGCAACCGACTTTAGCATGAGTGTTACCACCCTTCCTGCGGATGATAAAGCGTTGCAAGAACGTTCATGTCAACGTGGGTTACAGTACGCTTCGCAGTGGGATGGGTATCGTGAGAGGTTGGGCCAACCGAGAAGCTTGCATGCAAGACGTGCCTGCGGGAGTTATAAGAGCGGGAATGAGACGACCTGATGTTGTCTGAAAGGACGATTCTTCGCACCTATTGTACACCCGCACAGGTTCGCCAGCCTGCGCGAGTCATCAGCCGGCGCATGGTAGCAGGAGTGAGGTCACGCTCCGGCCAACGTGAGAACGTCTACAGGCGTCAATCGATGGCGAGCCGCTGCTGGAAGAGTGGCGCCATCATGCCAAGAATGGTTGAGCCTGCCAGCACAAACACACCTGCTACCGCTGGCGAATACCATCCCAGAACGCTGAACGGGCTATTGGGCAGGGCAACCGCCCACGCCAAAAATGCGAGGGTGCTCGCTAGCATCTCCCATTTGGGCCAGCTATTCACGCTCTTCGGCAGCGGTTTGTTGTCGCCTTTGAGTTTTGAGGCGAAGGTCATCCACTGCGCTATTGGGGTAAACAACACAAACACGCCGAAGGCCAGCCAGCGGCCACCCACCCCCTCAGAATTTTTGGCGGCGATTGGCCCGAGCGCCGCGACCAGCGCCACGTAGAGTGTGATGACCTCCGTGGGAATATAGAGAGTAATCGTCTGGAGCGTTGTCGCGGTTGTCTGGATTCCCGGCGGATTGGTGGCGGCAGCCTTCGCGACGTCAGGCAGATTGCTCGGCGTTTGGTCTTCGGGCGAGTAGTCGGGACGACGTGCCAGGGCTGCATTGGCTGCGGCGTTGAGACTCATGTAATTCACCATCCCTCGTTTCATGTGACTCGCGCATCGTGTGCTCTTCGGCTGGCTCGGTCTGTTCGGCTGCTAGCTGGGGATTTGTGTGATTGAGTTTTGGCTGATGTCGGCTGCGAACACTCGTATCGCTGGCTTCAGATGGTGGATTCTTCCGCGTGTGTACCTCTAATGACGGTTCACCACCATGCAATGTTGCGCCGTTTTCCGTGAACCACTAGACAACCTTGCGTGTACTGTTATACTGTGCGAGAACTTTTCTCTTCCCGCGCAAGAATCTTGATCGATTTTGTCAACGCTCGATGCCTGCATCCAATGGCATGGCTGGTTCTCCGTCGCAGGCGGTGCCAGATAGCCGATTCGCATTGTATCCCTTCACGTAGGAAAGGAATATCCCGGTTCGCTACCCGCATTTGCGCGTTACATCGCGCCGATGTGCGGTGGCATCATCATCGCGCTGACAGGAGCGCCGTCGTGTCAGCCAATCGTGTGGGCCATGCGCAGTCAGCTATACAGGCTGGCTGCCGTGGCGATTTCGTAGTGCGAGCTCTAGTTCGTTTCGTAGCGCCAAGCGTCTCTCGAGAGTATTTGTGAGCGCACTTTGCGCGTGTCGAGTACCTGTAGAAAGGCCAACCACATGCGACGAACCTTGGCGGCGACCCTCTCTGTTGTAGCTGTGCTAGCGGTCGTGCTTTCTGTTGCCGTCGGCCTCGTTGGCAGAGTCCGCGGAGTGTCTGCCCAGGCATCCAATCATGCTCAAGTGACTGCAAACGTCCACCACGAGGTCTCGCCACCTCTGCGAGACATCCGTTCAAAGCCACTGCTGCCTACGATCCACGGAGACAGGCCGCTCCGCCTGCTGCCGTCTGGTCCCGGCGGCGCGAACCCTCAGCCACCCGGCGCCCTGCAAACGACGACTGGACCGCTGGTAGGGACGACGTCCGGGCTAAGCTTCGACGGCATCGGTGATACCAGCAATACTCCCTCGAATCCTTGTAACTGCGCGCCGCCCGATACCAACGGCGCGGTGGGCGCGACGCAATACGTGCAATGGGTCAATACTGCCTTTGCCGTCTACAACAAATCGACGGGCGTGATCGCGGCGGGTTTCCCCAAAGCGGGTAACGTGCTCTGGAGCGGCTTTGGCGGCAGCTGCGAAACCAACAATGATGGCGATCCGATCGCCCAGTATGACAAGATTGCCCAGCGCTGGGTGATGACACAGTTCTCGGTCTCGACGACACCCTACCTGCAGTGCGTGGCTGTCTCGCAGACCTCAGACGCGACCGGCGCCTACAATCGCTACTCTTTCAGCTACGGCACAACCCAGTTCAACGATTATCCCAAGCTGGGCGTCTGGCCGGATGGTTATTACACCACCTACAACATCTTCAATAATGGCAGCACCTTCGCGGGAGCCAAGCTGTGCGCGTTCGACCGTGCCAGCATGCTCACGGGCGCGGCGGCGACGCAGCAGTGCTTCCAACTCAGCACGAGCTTTGGGGGCGTCTTGCCGTCTGATCTCGACGGCGCTACCACGACTCTCGGCGCTGGCGGGAGCGGTTTGCCGCCCGCAGGCACGCCAAATCTGATGATGAACTTTGGCAGCAATTCGCTGAATCTGTGGAAGTTCCACGTCGATTGGGCGACCCCGGCGAATACCACGCTGACCGGACCCATCAACATTCCGGTCGCCAATTTCAGCGCGGCCTGCAATGGCGGCGGCTCTTGCATTCCGCAGCCGGGCACCTCGAACAAGCTCGACTCTCTGGCGGACCGGCTCATGTACCGGTTGTCTTATCGCCACTTCGCCGATGGTCACGAGTCGCTGCTCGTCAACCACTCGGTGTTCGTCAGCGGCAGCCGGAAGAGCCAGGTAACGGGCGTGCGCTGGTACGAGCTGCGTAATCCAAGCGGCGGAACGATGGCGAGCGGTACGCCGGTTGTCTTCCAGCAGGGCACGTTCTCGCCAGATAGCACCAGCCGTTGGATGGGCAGCATCGCCCAGGATAAGCTCGGCGACCTCGCGCTGGGCTACAGCGCATCCAGTTCGAGCGTGTTCCCGTCGATTCGCTACACCGGCCGTCTGACGACCGATGCTCTGGGCACGATGGAGGCGGAGAACTCTATTCTGTCTGGCCCGGCGTCACAGACGGGGACTCTCCACCGCTGGGGTGATTACAGCGCGATGACCGTTGATCCGGTTGACGACTGCACCTTCTGGTACACCAGCGAATATATCCCCTCGACGGGCAGTTTCAATTGGAGCACACATATCGCGAGCTTCAAGTTCTCTGGGTGCGCGTAGGCTACGCGTCGCCG
>DAHUXT010000128.1 GCA_027307065.1 Ktedonobacteria bacterium | reverse complement strand
AGCAGACGTGGTGTGAGATGATAAGGAAATAAGGAGCACCGACTATGTTCAATGGCTGCGACCGGACGGCGCAGGAGTTTCGGCAAGCGAAAGCGCGGACGACCACCGAACGCGTCTGACATGGTTGTGACATTGGACCTGTAGTTCGTGTTCGGTGCGTGAGATGGCTGATGTATAACGCCTACTTGATCGAGATGGCGCCTGTAGTTGTAGTCAGCGTCAAACGAGGTAACATTGTCATCGTGCTATAGGCGCCTGCAGAGCGGATGCCAGAACTTACCCGCATCTTCCGCCAGGCCAACACTGTCGGCATGAGCACGCGCAGACTGATCGGTAGTGCGTACACCATAAAAGGACGAGACGATGCTCGTGCAGGGTGACATTTCGACACGCATACGGGGACTGTCCGAGTCACAGGCGGCGGAGCGATTGCAGCGGGAGGGCTACAACGAGTTACCGTCATCTCGCAAACGGGGAGTTCTCGCGGTCGCCTGGGATGTCGTGCGCGAGCCGATGTTTCTGCTGCTTATCGCCGGGGGTGTGGTGTACCTGATTCTCGGTGACATCACCGAGGCACTCGCGCTACTCGCTTCGATCTTCGTGATTATTGGCATCACCCTCTACCAGGAGCGCAGAACTGAAAATGCGCTTGATGCGCTCCGCGACCTCTCCAGTCCACGCGCGCTGGTTATCCGCGAGGGAGCGCAGGAGCGTATCGCTGGCCGCGAGGTCGTGCGTGGCGATGTGGTGGTGATGGCTGAAGGCGATCGTGTCCCTGCCGATGCTATCCTTCGCGGGGGTATCAACGTCACTGTCGATGAATCGCTCCTGACCGGAGAGTCCGTCCCTGTCCGCAAGGTGGTGCGCGCTGCTGCGGCGGAAGGCGCCAGCGAAGCAACGATGGGTGAGCCTGGCGGCGACGACCAGCCGTATATCTACTCCGGAACGCTCGTCGTTCAGGGGAGGGGCGTTGCCGAGGTGCTTGCGACTGGCCCCAGAAGCGCGATGGGCAAAATTGGCCGGGCGCTCGAAGATGTGCGGACCGAGCAAACACCACTGCAGCGGGAAACCGGACGACTCGTTCGCATTCTGGCTGTTTGGGGGCTATTGCTTTGTCTCGTGCTCGTCGTTGGCTATGGTCTGATTCGCGGCCAGTGGCTCGACGGTGTGCTCGCGGGAATCGCGCTGGCGATGGCGGTGCTCCCCGAGGAGTTTCCGGTGGTGCTGACGGTCTTCCTGGCGCTGGGGGCGTGGCGTCTCGCGCAGAAGCGTGTGCTGACTCGACGCGTGCCCACGGTTGAGACGCTTGGCGCGGCGACCGTGCTCTGTGTGGACAAAACCGGCACGCTGACGCAGAATCGCATGAGCGTTCGCAAGTTGTTCGCCGACGGCGCCACGTTCAACGTTGGGGAGCATGCGGAGCCGCCGGTTACTCAGGCATTCCACGACCTTGCCGAATACAGTGTGCTGGCAAGCCAGAGTGAGCCGTTCGATCCGATGGAAAAGGCGATCGTCGCCTTTGCCGATGCCACGCTTCCGGATAATCTTCCAGTTGGTAGCCGTTCGCACGATAGCTGGACTCTGGTGCGTGAGTATCCGTTGACGCCGAGGTTACTGGCGGTCACGCGTGTGTGGGCATCGCCAGAGAACGGGAGCCTCACGGTTGCGGTGAAGGGAGCGCCCGAAGCCATTGTCGGCATGTGCCGCCTGAGCGCGGATGATCGCGCCGCACTGATGGAGCAGGTCGCCCACATGGTGAAAGATGGCCTGCGAGTTCTCGGCGTCGCACGAGCGCGCTATGACTCGGCAGAGCTTCCGGAGCAGCCTGAGGGGTTCGTCTTCGAGATGGTGGGGTTGATTGGGCTGGCCGACCCGATCCGCCCTGAGGTTCCTGCCGCCGTGCAGGAGTGCTACGGGGCTGGGGTGCGCATCGTGATGATTACCGGCGACTATCCGGGCACAGCGCAGGCTATCGCTCGACACATCGGCTTGCGCAATCCAGAACACTTCATCACTGGGCCGTTGCTGCATGAGATGGACGACACGACCCTGCGCGAACGCATCCGAACGACCAATATCTTCGCGCGGGTGGTGCCAGAGCAAAAACTGCGGCTGGTCGAGGCGCTGAAGGCGAATGGTGACATTGTGGCCATGACGGGCGATGGGGTAAATGATGCGCCCGCCCTCAAGGCTTCACACATCGGCATTGCGATGGGCGGTCGTGGGACGGATGTCGCGCGCGAGGCAGCGGCACTGGTGCTGCTCGACGACAACTTCTCCTCCATCGTGAGCGCCGTACGCATGGGCCGGCGCATCTTCGACAATTTGCGCAAAGCGATGAGCTACATCCTGGCGATACACGTGCCCATTGCCGGGATCGCGCTGCTGCCGGTGCTTTTCGGGTGGCCGCTCGTGTTGCTGCCTCTGCAGATCGTGTTTCTGGAATTGATTATTGATCCCGCCAGTTCGATCGTGTTTGAGGCTGAGCCAGAAGAAAAGGATGTCATGCTGCGGCCACCGCGCGATCCCAATACCCCGCTCTTTACGCGCGGAACCGCTGGACTCAGCCTGTTGCAGGGCGCGAGTGTCTTTGCGATTGTGCTCGTGGTGTTTCGCCTCTCGCTGAGCCTTGGCTCACCAGCGGCAGAGGCCCGCGCGCTCACCTTCGCGGCGCTCGTGGTCGCGAACCTGTCGCTGGTGCTGACGAATCGGTCGCAGACACGTACGATCCTCGCCATGCTGCATACACGCAACCTCGCCTTATGGGGAATCATCGCTGGGGCCTTGGCGCTCTTGATGCTGGTGCTGTACGTGCCCTTCCTGCGCAATCTCTTTGGCTTTGCCTTTCTCCACCTGAGTGATCTGCTGATCTGTCTGGCCGCGGGCATCTCAGGCATCTTGTGGTTTGAGGGCATCAAGGTGGTACGCACATGGTGGGATCGTCGGCAGGCGCGGCTGGAGACAAATACTGCTCAATAGCTTCTGGCGATAGGGACGCGGTGCCGTGAGTCTAGTGCAGACCGAGCAGCGCCACCACCAGCTCGATCGCAATCAGCACGATGACCAGCACCTCTAGCGAGATTGCCAGCACCTCCTGTGCTTCGTCACGCAACAGCGCCGCCGTCTCGCGCAACACCGCCACCGTCTCGGCGATGCCTGTGCGCCAGACCTCTACCTTCAGCACCGTCAGCGCCGCCGCATAGACGCGATTCCAGTAGACATCTTCGGTGACTTTGAGCGCGTTTTCGACGCGGGCGCTGGTATCGGTGATGTCGGCAATCAGGCCATGTATCTCGCGCAGAAAGCGCCCCGACGAGACAAGCACCGTCCACCGGGGCCGCCGCGAGCGCGCTACCCGCCGCGCCACCCGCGCCAGATCGCGCTCGACCTCGGCATCATATGAACGGAACGCCAGCAGTTGCGCGTTGGCGAATTCCAACAGCAGCGCCACATCTTCGCGCGCGGTGGCATCCGGCTCGACCACCACCGCCGCGCCCCACGTCAGCACGATCAGGTCATCTTCGTAGTAACTGAAGCTGGTGGCAAGCTGGGCGGCGGATGCACTGAGGGGACGTCGTTCACCCAGCGCGGTCCGCAGAATCAACGGGTCGCGCGCGAATTGCGCGGCGGCGGCGCCTGGTCCCAGCCGCTCGATGAGCAGAATGGCATAGTCTTCGCCGCGCTCTGACGAGGCGTAGGGGCGCTCCATCGCGGGCTGAAGCAGCGTGACAAAGGCGTCGCGTTGCTGCCGGAAGTTCTCCAACACATCCGGCGGATAGCTCTGTACCGCGCCAAGCAAAGCTGCCGCGTTGTCCCACGAGACGCCATCGGGCAGATGGATCATCATGCGGAACGCCAGAATGCCGAGGTCATAGATGCGCAGGTGGATATGGGCGGTGAGCGGGATGCCCGCAAGGTCAAGGGCGCGCTCGCCCAGGTGGATCTCTAAGGGAAGGTGGGGGATTTCGATGCTGCCGCCGCGTGTCACCACCGGACGCACCCGCGATTTCGGCGTTTTGAGCAGCGTTTCCGCGCGCTCCAGGTTGATGCCAAAGGCGACGTCGTAGAGCTGGTAGAGTTGCAGCGTCGCGTGCTCGATCTCTGGCGGCGTGCTGGCGGGTGTGCTGGCAGGTGTCGTCACGGTCACAGTCTTCCCTTCGCTGGTCCGCGCTGCACTGAGGCTACCTGATGCCGCGATTATAGCACTGGTATAGCGCTGGTAGTAGGCTGGCGGCTAAATCCCTCTCTACGTCATGGCGCGCTCCGGATGGCGGCGACGCGCGGGGGTAAAGAAGCCAAGAACCGTCAGCCCGGCGAAGAACACGCCCCCTATGGTGATGGCAGCCGCCCCGCCGACGCGGGATGCCAGCAGGGTGAGCGCAGCCGCGCCGATGGGCGATGCGACGGCGTTGAGTGTCCAGACGGTGGCCGTGACACGACCCAGCAGATGGTCGGGCGTCAATTCCTGGCGTAATGTCATGGAGTTCGTACCCGAGAGCATATCGCCGAAGATGTAGCCAACCGCCGCTGGCAGGATCAGCCAGAGCGAGGGCACAATGCCAATCAGCACGCACGAGATGCTCGTCAGTGCCCAGCCGCCGAGCCAACTTACCCCAAAGCCAAACCGCCGCCGCAGCATCGGCGCGACCAGCCCGCCACCCACGCCGCCGATGCCCGCCAGGCCAATCACCAGCCCAACGGCGCCATCGCTCTGATGCAGATCGTGCTTGAGGTGGAAGATGAAGAGATCCATCATCCCCGCCATCACGAACGAGAGCCCCGCCAGCAGCAGCATCACCGCGCGTAGCGTGGGCTGGCCCGCCAGAAAGCGAATGCCGTCCAGATAGTCCGCGACGGTGCGCCGCAAGCTGCTCCCTTTGCTCTCGGATGTGCGCTCAGCGCTGGCACGGCGCAGACGAATCCGCGCGAGGGTAAGCGCCGAGACCCCAAAAGACAGCGCGTCCACGGCAACGGAGGCTACGGGTCCGATGCGCGCGGAAATGAGGCCTGCCAGCAACGGGCCAAGCACGAAGGCGAGCGAAAAGCTGGCGTTGACACGGGCGTTGGCATCGGTCAGTTGGTCGCGGTCGACGAGATTGGCGAGCGCGGTCATATAGGCGACTGAGAAGGTCATTCCCAACATGGCGCCAAGTGCGACGACGACGTAGATGAGCCAGAGCTGCGGTCCCGCGACCACCCATACCAGCGGAATCGAGCCGTAAAGTACCAGCCGCAGCACATCGCAGAGAATCATCAGGCGGCGGCGATCAACACGGTCGACGATGACGCCAGAGACCAGACCAGAGACCATCTGCCCGATGCCGAATGTGCTAGTGACCAGCCCCATTTGCACGCCCGATCCCGTCGCCTGAAAGACGAGCAGCGGTAGCGCCAGCATCGCAAAGCCATCGCCTAGTACGGAGATCGACTGGCCCGCCCAGAAGATGTTGAAGGCGCGATTCCGCCACAATCGCGCCCGGTGACCGCTCGGCCTGTGACGGCGCGGGCGTACCCGCCTGCTCAATAGGCGGTATCTGCTGCTGCTCAACGCGTGCCAAAATGTGTTCTCCCCCCGTGGAATCGCAATAGGTTCTCGGTCAATTATAGAAGCGCCGAGCGCTGGAATGCGCGCACATTTCCCTCTATCCTTCGGTGATCTGCCACGTCGCGTTCTTTCTGTGACCGCGTGACCTGTTCCCGGGGAGGTTGACAGAGATTGCAAAACTGGGTATTGTGTAACCACGGTTACATTGATGCGATGAGGATCCAGCTATGAGTCAGGCCTGGGTTGTGCTGATCTATACCATGCCGCGCGAGCCTACCGCGCCTCGCGTGGCCGTCTGGCGCAAGCTCAAGAAGCTGGCCGCGCTGCGATTGCATGATGCGGCGTGGGTCTTGCCTGCGACACCCAGTTTGCTCGAACAGATGCGCTGGCTAGCGACAGAAATTCGCGAGGCGCAGGGCGAGTCCTTCATCTGGCACGCGCAGGCAGACGAGCTTGAGCAGGACGGTTATCTGATGCGGCAGTTCACGACACAGGCTGAAGCCGCCTATCGCGCTATTCTGGCGGCGCTCGACCAACCTGGCGCTGACCATGCCGAGTTGGCGCGTCGCTATCGGCAGGTTCAAGCGATTGATTACTTTCATGCCCCGTCTGGTGAGACCGTTCGAGCGCAGTTGGCAGGGGGTGAAGCATGAAATGGGCGACGTGGAGTGACGTTGGTGTGGATCGTATCGGGTGTGCCTGGCTCATTCGCCGCTGGCTTGATCCTGATGCCCAGTTTGTTTTTGTGCCTGAAGGCAGCCATGAGGTGCCGCCGGACGCCGAACCATTTGATATTCCTGGAGTGCGGCTCTCACATCATGGTGGCCATTGTTCGTTTCACACGTTCCTGGTGACATATGACCTGAAAGACGCAATCCTGGCGCGTATCGCACGCATCATCGATGAGGCCGACACCGTGACCGAGGTGGAACTTGAACCGGCGGCTCCTGGACTGGATCTGCTGTGTCGGGGTTTGCGGCGCATCAGTTCCGACGATGGCGAGGCGTTAGAGCATGGGGCGATGCTGTATGAGGCGCTCTACGCGCAATTAGAAAGCGAGGCCAGCTAATTCGCTATCCGATTCTGTGATACTGGCAAAACTCGTGCGGCATTGGATTGCGAGAAGGAGTAGAAACAATGCTCTCCCTACGCGGAACAATCCCCATACCTCCCCATGCCCCCAGCGAATTCGACCATGGAGACGTTGAGCGACGCAGCGGACGGGTGTTCGTTGCCCATACCCAGGCTGGCACGGTCGAGGCCATTGATGGCAGCGAACGCCAGCACCGGCTCACTATCGAAGGCTGCGCGGAAGCCAGCGGTGTGCTGGTAGCGCAAGAAGCCGGGTTTGTATTCGCCGCGGCGCGTGGCGCTGGGCAGGTGCTGGTGATCGAGGCAGACTCTGGTGAGGTGCTCCGTACGATTCCCGTTGATCCCCGACCCAATGGTTTGGCATGGGACGACACGCGCCAACATCTGCTGGTAGCTGATGTCCAGGCGAACACCGCACGCCGGGTTAATCTACAGGGTGATCTGCTGTCCAGCACGGCGCTGCCTGGCCGACCACGCTGGTGTGTATTTGATGCCGCGCGCGATCGCTTTCTGGTCAACATTCGTGAGCCAGCCTGTGTCGCGGTGCTGGCAGCGGACACAGGAGCCGTCGTGTCTCAGTGGGCTATTCCCAGCGCTGGTCCGCATGGACTCGATCTTGAGGCAGCGCTGGGTCATGCATTTGTGGCATGCGACGGCGGACAGGTAGTAGGGATCGCTCTGGCAGATGGACATGTGCTTGGGATGGCCGCGCTTGCCGGGGTACCTGATGCTATCTGGCTGAATGCGGCGCGCCACCAACTCTACGTCGCCATTGGCGATCCTGGTGTGGTGCAAGTCGTGGATACCTCGACGATGCGAGTAATCCAGACGCTTGCGACCGAGCCTGGCGCCCACACCACCGCTTTCGACCCTCAGCGCCAGGTGTTGTATGTCTTTCTGCCGGTTTCGTGCCAGGCAGGGATCTATGCCGTGACAGATGAAGGAGCCCAACAGTGAAGTGGATTACCCGCGAGAAGGTGAAGGTCGATCGGGTGGCCTGCCCCTGGCTCATTCGCAAATTCGTGGACCCACAGGCGGAGTTTCTCTTCGTGCCCGCCGATCAGGTGATGGCCGTGGCCGAACGTGAGGGCGCGACACCGTACGATGTCAAAGGCGTGGAACTGGGACACCATGGCCAGGAGTGCTCATTCGAGGCTATCCTGCGCAAGTACGACTTGATGAAGGACCCGGCGCTGGCGCTGCTGGGCAAAATCGTCAATGGCGCCGATACCGATAACACCCTATGGCAGCAGCCCGAGGGGCCAGGACTCGAAGCCATCGCCGAGGGGTTCCGCCATCTGGGCCTCGCCGACGACCATGCGATGCTGCAGGCCGAGAGCATCGTGTATGATGCGCTCTATGGCTACTGTCAGGCGATGGTGGCTCAGGGCAAGCCTGACGGCGCGTTCAAGTAACGGCGTGTGACCGGCGTGCGGGTGCGTGGCGGTGCTGAAGGAGTGTGCGCATGGGCGATGACGAGGAGCGGCTATTCGGTCAGCGCCCGCTCTCGGCACTCTCAGGGGAGCATCGGCGCGAGGGAGAACGCGTGACACACCGCAGACCACACGCTCCGGGTATCGTCGCGCTCGCGCTCATCGCGGCGGGCCTCATCGTGGCGCTCACTCTCCTGCTTGCGCCGGCTACCACGTCGATGCTCGCGGAGCTCTTCGGGACGGCTCACCCATCCGCGGCAGCAAACGCCGCCACGGTGGATGCGGCGCTAACCCCGGCAAGCGCGAATTGGTATACCTTCACGAGTTGGGGTGGTGGCTTTCGCGTAGATGTGCCGGGCGTTATCGGGTCGTCGCACGGCTACTTCATCGATGACGGCAACGGCCAGGGCGTCGATATGTACTATCTGGGCGCGACGATCTCGTCTCCGCTGCAGCAGCGCGAGGCGCGGATATGGGTCTCTATTCGCTACGCCACCAAAATTACCAATGACAATATCTGCCCGCAGGGCGGTGTCGCCGTGATGATTGGGAGCGGGAAAGCGAGAGTACCAGCCTGGGTACGCGACGAGGGGCGAATCGCGGCGGTGAATCTGGTACTCAATGGCGTGGCCATCGAGATTACCCTGGATAGCCGGGACGACTCGCAGCCCGCGCTCGCGGTCTATGGCGACATCTGGCGGCACATACTCGCGTCGTTCACGCCGTTCGCTGGCCTGTCACGCCTTTCCACGCATCCGTGCGGCTAATTATCGGCCTTTTCAGGAGACGTTTTTCATGCGCGATGGCCAGCGAATCATCCTCATGCGCGGTCTGCGGCAAGGAGCCTATGGGCTGCTGGCGGTGGTGCTGGCGATCGCGCTCACCCGCGACGGCTTCTCACCCGCGGCCATCGGCGCGCTGGTGACGGTCTCGCTGGCCGGTGATTTCGTGGGGACGCTGGTCATTGGCCACAATGCCGACCGTTGGGGACGTCGCCGCACGCTGGGGGCGCTGGCGCTGCTGATGGCGCTGACCGGCCTGATCTTCGGTTTTCTGCACTGGTACCCGCTGCTGTTGCTGGCGGCCTTCGCGGGCACACTGGGCACGTCCGCGTCGGAAACCGCGCCATTTCTGCCCATCGAGCAGGCGATGCTGGGATCGCAGAACGATGGAGCCGCGCGGACGGCGCTCTTCGCCCGCTATAATCTCGTCGCCTCGCTCGCCGGAGCCATCGGCGCGCTGGTTGCCGGGCTACCGGCGTTGCTGGCGAGGGTGGGGCTGCCGTTCGAGACGCTGCTGGCGCTTTCGTACTGCCTCTACGCGCTGGCGGCGCTGGTGGTAGCCTGGCAGGCGTCACGATTATCCGTTGCTGTGGAGGCGCAGAGCACAGTGGCGCATGAGCACGGCAGCCTCTGGCGGCTGCTGATTCCGCCGCTGCCGCATTCGCGGGGCATCGTGGCGCGGCTGGCGGCGCTGTTCAGCCTGGATGCGTTTTCCGGCGCGCTTATCGGGCAGACGCTGCTGGCGCTCTTCTTTCATCTGCGCTTCGGCGCGGACCTTGCGATGCTAGGGACGCTGTTCTTCGGGGCGAATCTGCTCGCGGCGCTCTCGTTTCTGGCGGCTCCGTGGCTGGCGCGGCGCTTCGGTTTGCTCAATACGATGGTCTTTACCCACCTGCCAAGTAATGTGCTGCTGATTCTGGTGGCGCTGATGCCGACCTTCCCGCTCGCGGCGGTCCTGCTGCTGGCGCGACAATGTCTTTCGCAGCTCGACGTGCCCACGCGGCAGGCGTACACGATGGCACTGGTGGACCCCAGCGAGCGCACGGCGGCGGCCAGCGTCACCTCGCTCGCCCGGAGCGCTGGGTCGGCGGCCAGTCCAGTGGTGGCGGGCGCGCTGCTGCAGGGGCCGTTGCTGGTGCTGGGGCTGCCGCTTGTGTTCGCGGGCGGCCTCAAGATCGTCTATGATCTCGCGCTCTGGGCCACGTTTCACCGCGTCCCCGAAGATAGCGTCACCAAAGCGCAGGGCGGCTGACGGCTGACGGCTGACGGCTGACGCCATAGTCACGATGTGCGCCTCTGAAACCCGCATGGAGACAGGCTACTCCTGCGGTGGCGAGTCGCGCAGGAAGGCGCTGCTGCTGCCGTCGAGGCTGGGTGGC
>DAHUXT010000127.1 GCA_027307065.1 Ktedonobacteria bacterium | reverse complement strand
CGTCATCAGGCGAGCGGAGCCAGAGCGAGAGGCTGGCAGGCTCCATCGTCTTTTGCACCGCGGCCAGTAGATGATCGCGCAGGTCGCCAAGATCTATTTCCTGGCGCAGTGTCGCCCCAAAGTTGGCAAGCGTCTTCTCCACGTCATACTTGCGGCGGTAAAAGCGGCGGTCTATGACTCGCTGAATCCGGCGACGCAGCGGCTGGAACAGGGCCGCGATCAGCAGCGTGGTGACGACAATCAGCACCGGAGACGTTTTTCCGACAGGCGCCCGCGCTACGGTGTTGACGATGGACTGCATCCCCACGACGCCGCCCACGTAGACGCCCGCCAGAATCGCGGTCAGCAAGCCATACACCAGCGTCCGGTTGATAAGGACATCGATGTCGTAGAGCCGCGAGCGCAGAATCGCGATGGCAATCGAGATGGGTATGAGCAGCAGGAAGCCATAAGAAAGTGTGGTGGTGATCAGCACCTGAAAGATCGGCGACGCGACCGTCTGTTCGGAGAAGAATGTGTGTTCCAGCGTAAAGGTGACGATATAGCCCAGCATGGCCAGCGTGAAGCCAAAGACGACCCACTTCGTCTGCTGACGCTCGACCGCCGTGGAAATGCGGCGGTAGCGATACACCTGCAGGCCGATGATGATGAAGATCAGAATCGTGAACGCCAGAAAGTCGTACGGGCCGTTCTTCGCGGCCTGAAGCGGATCGGTGAAAAAGACGTAGTGGATCTCCGAAAGAAGCGCGATCGGGACCAGCCAGAAGGTCCAGCGCGGCAGAAACACGCCTCGTGGAAAGACCATGAAGAAGACGAGCAATGCCGTCAGCCCAAGGACTTCCAGCACGCCAACCGGCCAGTACCAGAACGACCCGAGCGGCCGAAGCCCATAGTCCAGCAACGTGGTATAGGTCGCGGCGCCCATCAGCACCAAGACATAGGCGCAGAAGAGCGCCATGCGATCGTGGGAGCGTCGCCAGAAGATAAGGGCGGCCAATAGCGTATCGATGAGCACTGTTACGACATCCCACGCCACCTGATAGGTCGCCAGCAGCGCAGGCGAGATCCCAAGTTGCCGCAGCCGTTGCAGGTCGGCCGGAGCCAACTGGACGCCGAAGCAAGGCGTGCCGGGCTGGCAGATCGATTGAAACAGCGCATCGGCCCGCGGAATAGCGATTATTGTGAGCGCCAGCAGTAGCAGCGTCAGGACAATCCAGCCGACGCGCGCGGCCAAGATCCAGCCGCCACCGCCCGACACCTCTGCCTGGGATGGCTGACGGCCAACGTTGGCGCGCTCCCCGCCCATCAGTGGCTGTCTCATGGCTGGCGACCTCGAATGAATACACTATCTGCCGTCTTCTGGCGCATAGCTTACCATCCGACCGTTACGAAACCGCTACGAGCCGTTCAATGACCCAGGAGGCGTGGAACCACAGTACCCAGGAAGTAGCCGCCAAGCGCCGAAACTATGCCCACCACGACCACCTCAAGCGCGCTCCGCAGCAGATTGATGCTGGCAAGGCGCCCCTTGAGAATGCCGATGATAACCAGCGCCAACACTGTCAGCACCAGCGAGACGGGCAGTGCGGAACGGATGGGCAGGAAGAAATAGGCGATCAGTGGAAAGACCGAGCCGATGATATACGAGACACCCATCGTCAGTGACTCATTGACGCGCACAGTATCGGGATCAACCTGTAGCCCAAGCTCCTTTTCCACCATCGTTTTATGGTAGGCATTCGGATACTTCGCCAGCAGGTCGGCGATGGTCGTGGCGTCGTCCGCGCCGACGCCCTCGTGCCTCAACAGATGCGCCATCTCGCCCAACTCAAACTCTGGATTGTCGCGAATCTCCTGCAGTTCTTTGGCGACCTCGGTTTTGTGCACCTGCGCCTCTGATCGTCCCGAGATGAACTCGCCCGCGCCCATCGAGAGCGCGCCCGCGAACGCCTCCGCCAGCCCGGCGACAATGACCGTGCTCGTGCTGTTTGTGCCGCCAGCAACCGCACTGACCACGCCCACTGGCACCAGCAGGCCGTCGAGCGCGCCAAAGACGACTTCGCGAATCCGGCTCAGGCGGTCAATGCGGGCCTTTTCGGCGTAAAGCTGCTCATCGGTGCTTTCCTGTATCGCCTGATTCTTCGGTAGCGGACTCTCCAATATCGCTCTCCTTCACCTGAACGGCCACTGGCTCTCATAGTACACCATAGTGCGTCTGCGGCAGTTCGCGCACAGCAAGACGGCCCCACCCTGGCGGACGCGCAGGCGATCACATGCGTCCGTATGCCGAGATGAGACCGTCTCATGACACCCTGGTCGTTACCCTACCCAGCGGTTGAGCAGACGTAGAGCGTGCCGCCACCGGTCGAAGCGCCGCCATAGGCGCTCGCCGCCACCTGCGCGCAATTGGCCTCGACCCACTGCGCCAGTTGCGTGTTGCCGCCATTCCTGCCAGTGCCACTCGCACCGCCGAAGCCACTCCCCGCGCCGTCCAGCAGGAAATAGCGAACCGTGCCGGCGCGCACCATCGCCTCAAGCTGGCTCAGCGTCAGAATCTGGTCGGAGCCGCTAAATCCGCCGAGCGCCATCACAGGCTGGCCACTGGTGATGATGTAGGGCGCCGCCGTCTGCGAACTGAGCGTCGCGAAGAGATAGCTGGCCGAGCCGCGATGCGCCTCCAGATACGAAAGTAGTTGCTTGTCTACCTGGAGCTGTCCAGCAGCGCCGCCGAAGCGGGAGCCGCTACTCTGCGCGCCTGGGAAAGACGGAATATTGCCGGGGTTCTGCGCGCCGCCCGTCGGAGGAGCGCCACCAGGGAATCGTCCAGCGAAGCCCTGAGGCGCTCCGCCAAACCTATCAGAGCCACCCAAGCCGCCGCGTTGGGCGAGCGCCGCCGTTGGACCAGCCGTCGGCAGCGTGCCGCCAGCCCCGCTCGCCAGCGAGACGCCGACCCACGTGGCCGGGCCAACCAATAGCAGCGCGATACCAAGCGCCGTTGCCACCAGCGCCACGGCTGATGAGCGTACCATGCGCTCCACCAGGGGATTGCGTGGCGGCACGTACATGGGCGCAAGACCCTGGTCGTCGCCGTCGGTCGCGAGTACGGGCGCTTGCGCCGATGCGGCTGATTCTGCGGTCGCCGTCTGCGCGATGCGCCACCAGATCAGCAGCGCGGCGATCAGCAGCGAGCCGCCGACGATCAGTGGCGTCATCCAGGCGTTCCAACCGGTGTAAACGGCCAGAATGACCGCCTGTACCACCGCCGTGACGACGAGCGACGCGGGCAACAGCCAGCCGCGCCAGCCAGCCGCGCGATAGTCACGCCAGAGCAGCACCAGCCCGATGGCGGCCAACGCCGCGATGCCCGGAGCGAGCATCGACAGATAGTATGTGTGGAAGAAACCGGCGATACTGAAGAAGACGGCCATCGTCAGCGTCCACAGACCCCAGAGCGCCAGCGCCGATTGCCGCGGACTCAGGTGGGCGCTGCGCCTCGCCTCCGCCGAATAGAACCAGCCGCGCACGTGTTCCGCCAGCACCTGGCCATCCCAGCGGATGCCCCAGCCACTCGCCAGCAGCCCGACGACACCGAGCGCCAGTAGCCAGCTTACCTGTCCGCCAAGTTGCGCGTTCAGCAGGCGAAATACACCTGGAACGCCATTCTCCGAGGCACCGCCAGGGCCGCCGGAGCCAGCGCCACTGGCGATATTCGACAGGAGCGATCCGCCGTTGGAAGAGCCGCCGCGCCCGAAGAACATGCCCAGCAGCCGCTGAATGCCGTTATAGCCAAGCGCCAGGTCGAGCTCGGAGTTGTCGCCGCTCGACCCGACATAGGGGCGCGCTGAGGCGGGCGTCAGATCGACCGCGATGACCCAGCTCAGCGAGAGCGCCACCATCGCGCCACCAGTGAGGAGCAGATGCCAGAGTCGCGTGCGCCAGCGGAGGGGAGCGCCAAGCAGATACATCACCAGGAACGCCGGAACTACCAGATAGGCTTCGAGCATCTTGATGTTGAAGCCAAGGCCCACCAGCACGCCCGCCAGCAGCAACCAGCGCAGGCTGCCCCGCTCAACCGCGCGCGTCATCGCATACGCGCCGAGCAGCACCGTCAGCACGAGCAGGCTATCAATCGTGTTGTTGCGATTCGTGACCACGCTGATGGGCGTGATGGCCAGGAACAACGCCGCCAGCAAACCCGCGCCCGCGCCAAAGACACGCCGCACCACGAGGTAGATCATGCCCACCGAGAGCACGCCCGCGAGCGCCTCCGGCAGCAGGATGCTAAAGCCGCTGTAGCCGAGCAGTTTCGCGCTGGCCGCCTGAATCCAGAAGCCGAGCGGCGGTTTGTCGACACTGACGAAGCCGCCGGGATCGAACGCGACGAAGAAGAAGTTATGCCAGCTTTGCAGCATGCTGCGAATAGCCGCCGCGTAGTAGAGATTGGCGTAGCCGTTCCGCTGTAACTCGAAGAAGTTCGCGAAGGCCGCCACCAGCAGAATCAGGGCGAGCGCGCGGCGGCGGCGTGGCTCCCAGAAGGCGCGCAGCCGGGTTAACAGCGACGCTACACGCGAGGTGGCCAGCGCGGAGCCATCGTCGAGTGCGGGCGGGGCGAGATCGGTAGCCATAACGGTACTCCTGAAATAACTACTCCATGAAAGTGGGGTGGCTGATTGCATCGACATGCATCGTCACGTACACGCAAGCGACCATTTGAGCGCATGGGTACAGTAGTCGTGGCAGCATCCGCGCTGCCGGTTCGTTTCTCTGCTACTGTACCGGCGCGAGATTCACGTTCGATGTGAGTTGGATGAGAGTTTTCTCAATCAACGAGCGTCCGGCCGCCTTTGATAGTCGCTGGCACGTTGAATCATCGGGTTAGCGTGGATAAGGATCTCGGCAAGGAGGCGAAATTCAATGAGTCAGGGTCCAAGCAAGCGTCGTTTTAGCAATCTGAGCCAATTCTGGCAGCGAAAGTCCAAAAGCAGTCAATGGCCGACATTTGACGAGTCGGCGGCACAACGCCTGGCTGGACAACCGGCCCGTTGGGATCCAGTGGTTCCGGGTGGCTCTCAATCTGGGCGTTCTGGCCGATGGCTGCGTGCGTTCCAGCAGCGGTTTCGGGGAGCGTCGCGTCGCCAGCGCGTGGGGGTAGCGGCTGGCGCAGGCGGGCTTCTGCTCGCGTCGCTGTTAGGCATCGCACTGCTCTGTTTCCACTTGCCCGCCATCGGCTCCAGCGCTGTGGGCGCGAATGGATCAGCGACCTCTACCGCGAATGCTTCGGCGACAGCGAACGCGACCACCACGACAACGCCATTACCGTTCACACTCGCCTTCACCTGTGCCAGCGGCGCCGTCAAGCAATCCGCGAAGGTGTGCGTCCACACGCAACCTGGAGCCAGCCTCAACCTGACCGTGCGCTATTGCGATGGCAGCTACGCCGGGGGGAGGAACCTGCACGGCAGTGTCACTGCGGACAAAGGCGGCAACTTCACCTGGATATTCGCTGTTCACACCAGGTGCGCAGGCTCGGCCACCGCAACAGTCGCGGCCACTTCCGCGGGGAAGACCGTCACCAAGAGTACGAGGTTCACCATTACCGGCTGACAAGGCTGGTCGCCACGTTTATCGGCTACGCCGGCTCGCGACGACGCGCGAGGCGCTAGTGGGCTGCGGCGCGGGCCAGAAGATGCGGGCGAGGACGAGTATCCCTACCGCACCTGAAATGCCCAGGTAGAGCAGGATCATCCAGGGCTCAGCCGAATCGCTACCCGCGAAGATCCCGTGAAGCGTCACCAGCAGAAAGGCGATGAAGCTGGTGTAGTGCAGTGTGCGCCAGCTTGCGTAGGCGATGCGCCGCTTCATCCATGAACTAAGCCAGACCACCAGTAATCCATAGAGCGCCAGTACGCCCAGGTCCACTGGCAATGGGCGATACGGTTGGTCGAGTGGCAGCGCCAGGTTGAGCAATGAGAACGGGATAAGCGGATCGAAGATCAGCGAGAGCAGGTGGAATACGACAAACGCCACAGTCAGCACCGCGAGATAGGGATGCAGCTCATCCAGCAGCCAGATCGCCCGCGTATTGCGTAGCCGCGAGACCCGCGCCAGTGAGCGCAGCAGACCGAGAATGACGGTCGCCGAAAGCGTGACATAGGCGGATACCGCCGCCGCGCGGGTGACATACCACAAGAACGGGTTGGCCGTGGAGGTAGTAGCGGCCAGGGTGACGCTCAGCGATGACAAGACAGCCGGGATGCTCATGATAGACGCTCCAGATAGCGGAAATCAGACAATGAAAGATAGGGGCGCGGCGAGCGCACGACCAGTGGCAGCGTCGCGCCATCGGTTCCCCAGGTGGCAAGATAGTCGTTTAAATTCTTCGAGAAGACGATTTCGCCACTGCCAAAGACCAGCGCCAGCGCAACCCCGGCATCGGGATCGTTGCGCGGACCAAGCGCGCCATATCGCTCCCACGCGGACTCGACCAGCGAGAGCGCCAGCGGATAGCCGCGCAGCAGCGCCATCTTGGCGGCCACTTCTGCCTGCGCCGCCGTCGGAGCGAACGCGGTAGCCGAGGCGAGCAGTGATCCCGGCTCGTTGTCGCCGTTCATCCACAGATTTATCGGCTGGCCGGTGCGCGGATCGGGCAGGTGATGCTGGCGCTTGCCATCGCGCAGCCACCAGCGGCGTACAGCGCCGGAGGTCGCCATCGCGCCACGGCTCAGCGAGACGGTCGCCAGATGGGTCGTGGCATCTAGCGGGCCAGCCAGCTCAAGGCTTGGATCGCGAATGCCCACCGACCATAGCTGGCCAGGCTGCGGACCACCCAGCGCGCGCAGGTCGCCGCCGACGTTGATCAGAGCACCGGGGAACGAGGCGCAATAGCGGGCCAGCGCCACATCGGCTGCCCAGCCCTTGGCGATGCCGCCGAAATCGAGCGCGACACCTGCGGGCATCCGAATCATTCGGCGCGCTTGGTCCAGGTCAATATGTTTCCAGGCGGCGCGTTCGATGGGTGTCGGCGTCACGCTGGTCGCCGCGCGCTGGTCGGCGGGTGCGATCTCCTGGTAAGCAAGCGCCGCAAAGTCACGGTCGTAGCCGAGTTCGCACAACGGCCGCAGCATCGTCGGGTCAAAAAGACCAGCACTGGCTGCCGCCGAAGCAATCGCCAGCGCGGCACATTCATAGAGCACATCCTAAGCGGCGAACCATTCGCCCGCCGAGGCATTCAACTGGCTCAACTCGCTTTCCGGGCGGAAGCGCGAGAGGCGCTGGTCAACCTCATCGAACCAGGCCATGCAAGAGTCAGCGGCGGCGGCAGCCTCGGCCCAGCGGGATGAGGGAGCGGCGATCTGCACGCTCACATCGGTCGCCATCGGGCGGCCACTGCGCTGCACCAGCTCGCGCGGCGCGGCTGCCTGATCCTGGGAACGCTCAGCATCGTCCAGCGGTACGGTGGTCAGCCCACTGAAGGGGGTGAGAATGGTCATATTACGACGTCCCTGTGCTGGAGTTCGGGCCGCCAGCGCTCGGCTGTATTGTGATGGAGCCGGAATTGCTCGAACTCCCCGATCCACTATTGCCCGAACTGCTCGAACTACTAGAGCCGCTCGAATTACTGGAGCCGCTCGACGAGGACGATGAGCCGCTGCTGACCGAGCTTGCCGTGGCTGCCGCCGAGTGTGTCAGCCCCCACGCGCCAAGGAAGACGCCCATCGTCGCCACGGCAGCACCCGTGCGTAGATTGCGCCGCGCGGTCAGACGCTCCGCCGATGAACGCTGCTTCGTGCCTGCCGCGACGGGCCGTGGCGCCGCAACCTGCCGCCCCGCGCTGGCCAGTGTGACCTCGCCCTCCGGCTGCGCGACGCAACTCAAGACGTAGCCGCGCGCCCGCTCGCCGGGAGTCAGCGCGTTGTTCTCGCCGCTATCATGCACCTTGCCCGCGAGCACCTTCAGCTTGCAGGTCGCGCAGCCGCCCGCCCGGCAACTGAAATCGGGACGATAGCCAGAACGTTCGAGGGTTTCGAGCAGCGTTTCGCCAGGCTGCGCGCTCAGCACCACGCCGCTATCTGCCAGGCGAATATGCGCGGCTTTCCCCGAGTGCACCGGGCGGCCTGGCTGGCGTACCACTGGGCTTGCGAACACCTCGGCGTGCAGGTGAGTAGCGGTCACACCGTGTCTGTCAGCCGCAGCCTCCAGTTCGCGACGGAGCGCGACCGGCCCGCAGACGTACCATTGAGCCTGGGTGGCCTGCGCGCCCATCGCGGCGACAATCTGCGCGGCGCTCAGCCGGTAGCCATGCGTCGCCACGTAGTGATGCTGTGTCAGCCAGACGCGCTGGGGATCCAGCAGCAGCAACTCGCGGCCAAAGATGGCATCGTCCGGGCTGTGATAGGCATAGTGCAGCGTGACACGCGGACGCTCCTCCGGCGAGATCCGGGCGATAGCACGCAGCATCGCGTAAATTGGCGTGATGCCGCTGCCACCCGCGACGAAGACAAACGGCACCGAAAGATGCGGCCGCTCGGTCATCGTGAAGTTGCCCTGCGGCAGGCTGGCCTGCAGCACCATGCCAGGCCTGATGCGATCAATCAGGTAATTAGAGACCTTGCCGCCAGCGGTTCGCTTGACGGTAATCTGCCAGGGCGTATCGGCGCACCCATCGCCGCAGAGCGAGTATGAGCGGTAGAGCGGCGCTCCCCCACTGGTGGGAATTGTCAGCGTTATGAACTGGCCCGCGCGGAAAAGGCCAGGGGAGTGGCGGGCGCCCGGCAGCGATAGCGTGAAGGTCACAGCATCACGCGCGGCGGGTGTCATCGCCGTCACTTGAACGGTGACTGATCTGGCCGCCGCCTGCACGCGTCGTGTCTCCGAGACTGCAGTGGCCATTGGGTTCTCCTTATATCGTACCTTCGTCATGTGGCCTCAGCCCCAGCGAAGGGAGTGGCGGGTCGTCGCCTGAGCGCGTCATTGCGCCATGTTGTGTTCTCTACTGCCTAGTGTGACAGGTGATAATGAAGGAAATATGGGAGCAACGTGTGAGAACGTTCATGATTGAACAGTCATGGTCGGCGGCCATGCGCGACCATGTCATGCGCACATGCTGGCGAGGTTGTGCTACCATGCGCAAAGTGGTCTGAAACCGTTTGTCTGGTGGCGAATTGCGGCGCGGGAGACGGCATGAATCAACGACAGCGAGCGGTCTGCTTCGCGCATCGGGGAGCGCGCGGCCATGCGCCGGAAAACACCCTGCTCGCGTTTGCTCTGGCCTTCGATCTCGGCGCCGATGCCATCGAGTGCGATGTGCAGCGCAGCCGCGATGGCGAATTGGTCATCATCCACGATGGAACCGTCAACCGCACGACCAATGGAGCTGGGGCGGTGGCGGCGCTCTCATGTGACGAGCTGGCAGCGCTCGACGCCGGACGCTTTCCACGTATCCCGCAGCGCATCCCTACGCTCGAAGAGACGCTCAATCTCGTCCGCGAGCGTGGTGGCGCCATCAATCTGGAGATCAAGGGCGAGTCGGTAGAGGATTCTGTCGGCACGGCCAGGGCGGTCGAGCCTATCTTGCGCGAACTTGATGAGCCATTGCGCTCGCGGTTGCTCGTCTCGTCGTTCGAGTTGCCCGCGGTGGCGCTGCTCAAAGAGCGGCTGCCGTGGCTGCGGGTTGCCGCGCTCTACAGTGGCCGTGAGTGGCAGAAGCAAGATATGCTGGCCCCGGCCCTGGCGATGGACGCGGAGGCGATTCATCCGGGCGTCGGCCTGACCACCGCTGAATTGGTGGCCCAGGCGCACGCTAAGGGGCTGCGCGTCAACGTCTGGACGGCGAACCGCCGCGCCACCATACGCAAGCTGCTCGCCTGGGACGTGGACGGACTTTTCAGCGACTATCCAGAGCGGGTCATCATTGCGCGGGCTCAGATGGCGGCGCTGGAGGCCAGATGAAGATCGAGGGGCGCACCGACTTCTGAAAGGTATAGGCCGAGCGCATCATTCCTGCCTTCTGCTCGTAGAAGCGGTGGGCATCGGCGCGTTGCAGGCCCGAAGCCAGCGCCACCGTATCGCAGCCAAGGTCGCGGGCCAGCGCATCCACGTCGTCGAGCAGCGCTTTCCCGTAGCCACGCGAGCGCTCGCTGGCGGTCGTCACTAGCTCGTAGACCCAGATATGATGACCATAGTAGAGGTTTGTATGCTCGCCGATGCCAGCCAAAGCCCGGATGACGCCATGATCGTCGCGAGCGGCAAACAGCCGGTAGCCCAGCGGCTTCATTTCGCGCATCAACGCAAGGAACGTTTCCTCATCGAGATGCGTGCGCAGTTCGCGCATCACCGGAAATGCCTCACGCCACTCCGCCTCGGTCGTCAACTCCACAATCTGCATGATCCCTCCTCAGTCTGTTTCCTACCAGCGCGTATCATACGTAATTTCG
>DAHUXT010000126.1 GCA_027307065.1 Ktedonobacteria bacterium | reverse complement strand
GTGTATCTTCAGATTACCACGACCGCAGATGGCGCTTTTTCTGAAGAAACTCTTCACATGTGACGGTTCTGTCTTCGTAAGCGCAAGCGGGCAAGCTGGCATTTCCTACAGCACGATCAGTAAGCAGCTTGCCCTAGACATCCAGCATCTCCTTCTACGCTTTGGCTTCAATGCGCGACTTCGTACGAAGCAGCAACGTGTGAATGGGCTAGCATATGTGGCTTATGAGCTACAGCTGCTGGGACTGACGCATGTCAAGCGATTCCTGCGTGAGATAGGCATCTGGGGACGAGAAGAGGCACGCTCGAAGATTGAGCATATGCCTGAGCCAAAGTTACCGTCAACGCACTTCGATACGATCCCAACCGGGGCCACGTTTTGGCAACACGTCTCTGACGTGTCTGGGGGAGCGTCATTCAAGGCGCTGTCGCGCAGCACGGGTGTCATCATCCACGCTGGGCGGCCGGAAGGTTCGCTTGCCAGGACAACCATAGCAGCGCTTGCGACAGTATATTCGTCGCCGCTTTTTAGGCGTCTGGCTGATGGCGATATCTACTGGGATGCCATCGACCGTATCGAACCAGCAGGCG
This sequence comes from Ktedonobacteria bacterium, assembly GCA_027307065.1. Taxonomy (GTDB): domain Bacteria; phylum Chloroflexota; class Ktedonobacteria; order Ktedonobacterales; family JADMIN01; genus DAHUXT01. The sequence continues at coordinate 9,910 of DAHUXT010000126.1, read as the reverse complement.
AGGAGCATGTGTACGACCTCACAGTGCCTGGCCCTGCAAACTTCATTGCAAACGATCTGGTCGTGCATAATTCAACAATCATGTTGCAAGCAGCCGGTTATCTGGCGTTGCGGCAGGCACCGGTACTGTATGTTTCGGCGGAGGAGTCGAACCAGCAGATTCGGCTGCGCGCGGATCGCCTGGGCATCGCCACGCCGCGGATGCTGTTGCTTGCCGAAACCGACATCGACGCGATTGCCGAGACGGCGGAGCAGGTCCATCCGTCGTTGGTCATCGTCGACTCGATTCAGACAGTGGCGTCGGCGCAGTTGCCATCGGCGCCGGGCAGCATCAGCCAGGTGCGCGAGTGTACGCTGCGGTTAATGCAACTGGCCAAGCGCACGAACATCTCCGTCTGCATTATTGGCCATGTGACCAAAGAGGGCACCGTTGCTGGACCGCGTACCCTGGAGCATATGGTGGATGCCGTCATCTATCTCGAGGGCGAGCGATTCCACGCCTACCGGTTGCTGCGCGGCGTCAAGAATCGCTTCGGCGCGACCAATGAAGTGGGCGTCTTCGAGATGCGCGGTGAGGGCATGGTGGACGTGCTCAACCCGTCGGGGGTGTTTCTCACCGAGCATCGCGGCCAGGCCAGCGGCTCGGCTGTGGTGGTAAGCATGGAGGGAACGCGTCCGATACTGGTGGAGGTACAGGCGCTGGCAACGACGACTGCCTTTGGCACGCCGCGCTGCACGACCACAGGTGTCGACCACAATCGCGTCTTGATGCTGCTGGCGGTGCTGACGAAGCGCGTGGGTCTCGCGCTGGGTACACAGGACGTCTATGTGAATGTGGCGGGCGGCTTCACGCTGGATGAGCCAGCGGTCGATCTCGGCATCGCTGCGGCAGTGGCGTCGAGCTTTCGCGAGCGACGGCTTTCGCCAGAAACCGTGCTGCTAGGCGAGGTGGGCCTCGGTGGCGAACTGCGCGCCGTGCCACGGGCGGATATGCGGGTGCGTGAGGCGGCTAAATTGGGCTTCAAGCGATGCGTGTTGCCTGTATCGAGCGCGGTCGAGAAAGCAGGCAAGGGCGACCAGGGCGAGCCGACCATCACGCTGCTGCGCGCTAAGACGCTTGCTGAGGCGCTTGAGATTGCGCTCGATTGATGCGTCATGCACACGTGTAGCCAAAGAGAATACTCAGCCCCTAAACAACGTGAGTATAATAGAGGATAGTATTCAGCGAGCGAGATGCATTGGCGGAAAGGAGAAAAGCAATCGGCGTTGGCAAGTTTTGTGCATAGCGTCCAGGAGGACGGCGGAGATCGGAGGAGGGTATGTCACGTAGATTAGCCGCCAGGATGGCTGCATTCCTGGTGGTGGCTGCCATCGCGGCAGTCGTCGGATTCAGCATCAACAATAATTCCAAGGCGCCCTGGCCGTGGGAAGTGCTTGTCGGCATTGCAATTATTTGCGGCGTTATTGCCTTCATCATTCTTCCTTACGTGACCACGATTCCCTACCGCTGGGTGCGCGACCAGATTCGCAAGGCCGAGGTGAGTGACCTCGTTGCCGGGTCTATCGGCCTGGTGAGCGGACTCATCATCGCCGCGCTGCTCGCCATCCCGCTTTCACAATTGAGCTTTTTCCAGCTTGGCCGCTGGCTGCCGACGATCGTTGCCGTGCTCTGCGCCTACCTTGGCATCACTATCGCCGTCCTGCGCAAAGAAGATTTCACCCGTTTGACATCCTCCGCGTTTGCGGGGCGGGCCGCGCGCCGCGCCAACCGGGAGGAGCGCGAGGGCGATGGCGATGACCACGACGAACATGAGGAGCGCGAAGAAAAGACCCGGCTGCGCGAGCGATTCGGCGCCCGCAACAAGGCGCGCAACAGCGACAAGATTCTCGTCGATACCAGCGCCATCATCGATGGCCGCATTGCCGATATCAGCCAGACTGGCTTTATCACCAGCACACTCGTCGTGCCTCGTTTCGTCCTCGAAGAGTTGCAGCACATCGCCGATTCGGCGGATGGCCTCAAGCGCAACCGCGGACGCCGCGGACTCGAAATTCTGCAGCGCCTCAAGGACTCGCATGTGCCAATCGAGATTTCGGACGCCGATGCTGAGAATACCCCCGAGGTGGACGCCAAGCTGGTCAAGTTGGCCCGCCAATGGCACTGCTCGATCATCACCAACGACTTCAACCTCAACCGCGTCGCCGAGCTGCAGGGCGTGAAGGTGCTCAACATCAACGAACTCGCGCATGCTGTCAAGCCGATTCTGTTGCCGGGCGAAGAGATGCAGGTCGCCATCATGCAGGATGGCAAAGAGAATGGCCAGGGCGTCGGCTATCTGGATGACGGCACGATGATCGTCGTCGAAGGCGGCAAGTCGTACATGGGCAGCACCATCGAGGTCACGGTGACCCGCGTACTGCAGACCGTCGCGGGCAGGATGATCTTCGCCCACCCAAAGCAGCCAGCTAGCAATGTTGCCCCGGTGCGCCGCACAGGCACGGCCTGATCCAGCGTAGATGCCTGTGGACACCTACGAACCGGCTGGCGCGATCATTCTCGCCAGCTCACATCCCACGCCCGCCTTGCTCTGGACGCCAATAGCGGGCCGTCCGCTGCTGGCATGGAGCGTCGCCGCCTGTGCGCGTACCGCTGCGATTGCCGAGATTGTGCTGCTCGTTTCCGGCGATCGGCTCGCCGATGCCCAGGCGTTGGTGGCCACCGAAGGCTGGACGCGCGTCCGGGTGCTCGCGGGTGGAGCGCGTGTGCGAGACTGCGTTGAGGCTGGGCTGCGCGCACTTGACGCATCGCTGAAGTGGGTGGTGATCCATGAGGCGGCTCGTCCGCTGATAACGGCGGAAACGGTCGCCGCGATGCTCGATCTGGCGCAAGCTGCCGACGTTGATGTCGTCATGGGCGGCGCGGTCAAGGAGACCGTGAAGCGGCTGGACAATGGTCTGGTGGAGGAAACGCTGCCCCGCGAGCGCCTGGTGCGCGCGCAGACGCCCAACATCTTCCGCCGGGAGCGGCTCGTGGAGGCCCACGTGTCATTGCCGGCGGAGCGCGAGTTCGCCGACGAGGCGGCCTTGGCGCTGGCTGCTGGTCTGCCCCTCTACGTCTTTCCAGCGCCCATCGAGAATATCCGCGTCATCTCATCAGTTGATGTCGCGGTGGTTGAGGCGCTGCTGGCGTCCCAGCCTACGTGATACGATGGCACGAGACAGGCAGTTCACTGCGCAACAGGGAGGGTAGTCATGGCGGTTGAGCAGCGGGAGGCGCGCGAGACGGTAGCCGCGACGCGCATGGTGAAGGGCGCGTGTCCGCACGACTGCCCCGATACCTGCGCGACGGTGACTGAGGTGCGCGATGGTCAGGCCGTTCGGTTTGCCGCGGCGCCCGAGCATCCGGTGACACAGGGCTGGCTCTGCGCCAAGGTGCGCCCATATCTGGAGCGCGTCTACCAGCCCGACCGGCTGAGTACTCCCCTGCGGCGGATCGGCCCAAAGGGCAACGCCGACCGCTGGGAGCCGATGACCTGGGATGACGCCATTGGCGAGATCGCGGGCAAATGGCAGACGATCATCGCGCGCTACGGCGGCGCCGCCATCCTGCCGTATTCCTATAGTGGCACGCTTGGGCTGCTGCAACTTGGCATCACCAATGCCCGCCTGTGGAACCGCATGGGCGCGAGCGGGCTGGAGCGGTCTATCTGTGGCGCGGCGGCCGAGACGGCGGTGCGCGCAACCTATGGGGCACGCTGGGCGCCCGACTACGCGGATGTGCTGGAGAGCCGTCTCGTCATTATCTGGGGCCACAATCCCGCCTCCACCGGCCCACATTTCCTCCCACTCCTGCGCGAGGCACAGCGCCGGGGCGCGCATATCGTCGTGATCGACCCACGTCGCACGCTCACCGCCCGTTCCGCCGACGAGCATCTGCAACCGCGACCGGCCACCGATGGCGCGCTGGCGCTCGGGCTGATGCACGTGCTCTTTGCCGAGGGGCTTCACGACGAACCCTGGCTGGAGGCGCACTCGATCGGCTGGCGTGATCTGCGGGACCGCGTGGCAGCGTATCCGCCGGAGCGGGTCGCGGAGATTACGGGCATCCAGGCGGAAACACTGGTGGCGCTGGCGCGACGCCTGGGCACGACCACGCCTGCGATGGTCAAGTTCGCCGATGGGGTGCAGCGCCACGGCAACGGCGGCCAGACGGCGCGCGCGCTCGCCTGCCAGCCGTGGTGGGGCAGGTGGGCGTGCGCGGTGGTGGCCTCTCATACAGCACCAGCGACTATGTGCGGTGGGACGCCGAGGCGCTGGGCCACCCCAGCGAGTGTCCGCCGACGCCACGAATCGTGAACATGAATCGATTGGGCGCGGCACTGACGGGCGAAGTGAGCGATCCACCGATTGCGTCGCTCTACGTCTTCTGCGCGAATCCAATGGTCTCCACGCCTAACACCGGACGTATCGTCGAGGGCATGATGCGCGAGGATTTGTTCACCGTCGTTCATGACCTCTTTCTGACCGATACCGCTCGCTATGCCGATATTGTTCTGCCTGCGACCAGCCAGCTCGAACAGACCGATCTCCATAAGGCATACGGACACCGCAATTTGCAGTATAACGAGGCGGCGATTGCGCCGCTCGGGGAGGCCAAAAGCAACTGGGAGGTGACGCGGCTGCTGGCGGCGGCGCTGGGCTATGATGAGCCGTGGCTGCGTCAGTCGGCGGAAGAGGCCATCGCCGAGGTGCTCGATGCCACCCGCGCCACTAATCCGCTGCTCTCGGGCATCACGCTTGAGCGGCTTCAGCGGGAGGGCACGGTGCCGTTGGCGATCCCACCAGAGCGGGACGTGCCATTCGCCGACGGCTATTTTCCGACGCCATCGGGCAAGGTGGAACTGCGCTGCGACGCGCTGGCGAGGGTCGGGCTCGATCCGCTGCCCGCCTACACTCCGCCTGCTGAATTCGCGGCGCGCACCAGGGATGATGCCCGGCTGACGCTGATTACCGCGGCGGCGCACCACTTTGTCTCCAGCAGCCTGGCAAATGTGCCGAGTCTGCTTGCCAAAGAGGGCGCTACTCCGTGGATCGAGATCCATCCCGATGACGCTAACCGGCGGGGTATCCGTCACGATGCGTTGGTGGTGGTCGCGAACGCGCGCGGCGAGTGCACGCTGCGGGCGGTCATCAGCGAAAACGTGCCGCCGGGCGTGGTGGTCGCGCCCAAGGGACGCTGGCAATCTCGCAGTGTGGATGGCCATAATGTCAACTGGACGACATCCGATGCGCTGGCCGATCTGGCGGGTCAGAGCACGTTTCACAGCAATCTGGTGGAGATTCGCCCAGCCGAATAGCGGCACACCGATTGCGGTTATATGACACAATTGGCCGTAATACGAGAGGAGCGCGCACTATGACAGATTCGCCGCATTCGCTGCCACGCAAAGAGGCTGCGCTGATTCTGAGCGGTGAGGAATTGCACGCCGCTGAGCAGGCGCTTGCACAGCTCGATTGGGGCGAAGAGGGGCTGACGCGCGACGAGATTCGCACGCAGTATCCGAAGTTGCCATCCGCGCTCTATCTGCGATTGCCAGCGAGCAAGCGCTTCACGTCCGCCAACGATATGCTCCACAATGTCGCGGATGCTCAGGAGCGCGCCGAGGGCGAGATACCTGGCGACTCAGCGGAAAGCCCCGAGGCTGAGTCCATCGGCGATGGCGGCCCGCCCGCCTGGGGACCCGATCCGATCTATTCCTACAAGGGCAAAGAGGATGGTGGCAGCGCCGAGGACACCGAGGAACTCTTCCTCCCGGAAGATACTGGCGAGTAGGTTTCGCGCTCAGCACGTCGCCCTCGCCATATTTGCCGGGAAATGCATCTGGCCCGCGCCGCCTGGGAAACGTCACCAGGGACACGGGCCAGTTCATCGTGGATGGTAGTTGTACGCAAAAGCCCGCTGGGCTACTTCTCGGCGTAGTAGTCCGCGTTGATCTTGATGTATTCCTTCCACTGCGCAGGGACGGCGCTCTCCTCGAAGATAGCGCTCACCGGGCAGGCAGGCTCGCAAGCGCCACAGTCAATGCATTCCTCCGGGTTGATATAGAGCAATTCAGCGCTCTCGAAGTCGCTTTCGCCCTGCGCTGGATGAATGCAGTCCACGGGGCAGACATCCACGCAGGAAGCATCTTTGACACCCACACAGGGCTGCGTGATCACGTACGTCATGGGAACGAGTCTCCTCACTGCCTGAAAATGAGCGCACACCGTTCAGATGGTCTGTGCGCGTGTCGCATAAAATTTGGGCGTCGGCTCCCCAACGCCGTCGCCATCCACCAAGAAACAGTTGCGCGGATGGCGCTCTGCCTCCCATTATACAGGCTGTGCCGCGCAACCGCTACTGCTCAGCCGAATCCTCGTCGGTGTCACCATGTGCCGTCTCAGCAGGCGATTCAGCGTCGAGTTCCGTGAGCAGCTTGTGGTCGAGCGCTGAAAGCCGCAGCCGCGCGAAGAGATCGGGTCGCCGCGCGCGTGTCCGCCGGAGCGACTCTTTGCGCCGCCAGCGCGCAATGGCCGCGTGATTGCCGCTGAGCAGCACGTCAGGCACGCGCCAGCCACGGAACTCTGCTGGGCGCGTATAATGGGGATACTCCAGCAGCCCGGCGGTGTGCGATTCCTCCTCGGTCGAGCCAGCCGCCAGCACGCCCGGCAGCAGCCGCGCCACCGCATCCACCAGCACCATCGCCGCCAGTTCACCGCCCGTCAGCACGAAATCGCCTAGTGAGATCTCGTCGGTGACTAGATGCTCGCGTATCCGTTCGTCCACGCCCTCGTAGTGTCCGCAGATGAGCGTCATGCGTGGCTCACTCGCCAGCGACCGCGCCATTTGCTGGGTGAAGACACGCCCCTGCGGGCTGAGCAGGATGACCGGCCCTTCAGCGCCAAGCTGTTCAACGGCAGCAAAGAGCGGCTCCGGCTTCATCACCATGCCCGCGCCTCCCCCGTAGGGATAGTCGTCGACGATGTGATGGCGGTCGGTCGTAACATCACGCGGATTGTGCAGCGCAATCTCCAGCAGACCACGCTCTCGTGCCCGCGCGAGAATGCTCTCATCCAGCGGCCCACGAAACATCTCTGGGAATAGCGTGAAGATATCGAAGCGCAACCGTCTTCTCCTGCCCGCAAGAACCTGCCAATGGGCATTTTTATGGTAGTATACCGTAGCCCTTATTTTAGCAGGAGATTACCTCTCTCGGCCCGCGGCCACCTTCTCCCTGGAGTGGGTGCGGAAGGGGACGGGCGAGGTTCGGTGATACAGGATTATCTATGGCAATCGTCTGGCCAACTGGCACGCAGGAACAGGTTCGCTCTGGCGAGGCGCTGCGACGCGCCCTCGGCGCCGTGGTGACGCTCATCGGCGGCGGCGCGGGCGTGCTGGTTCTCGCCGATAGCGGCAGCACAAACGAGCCGGGAAGTGGGGTCGCCAAACGTGATGGCGAATTGACCGTGCTGGCCTTTGGACTGCGACTCGATGCCGCGCTGAGCCTGGTTGATCGGCTGGCTGCCGATGCCGTGCCGCTGCCGATGGATGGACGTCCACGGGTGAGTGTGTTGCCAGAATATTGGGGCGGCGAGATCGCAACACTCGCGCTGGCCGATGCCGAGGGCGCGATTGGCGAGGTGCATCTGCTCGGTCCGGCAAGTTTTTCGGGACTTCGCCAACTGGCCGATGCGCGCCGCCGCCAGGCGCTGCTGACCGAACTGGCAACGGTGATACGGCTCCATCAGGAGCGCACCCGTCTGCAACAGGAAAACCGCCAACTCAACTCGATTCTGCATTTTAGCGGCGATGGCATCATCACCGTCGATTCCACGCTGCGCATCACGGGCTTCAATCAGGCGAGGGAGACGATGACGGCGTGGCATCCGCATGAAGTGACGGGCCGCTTCTACTACGATGTCCTGCGTCCGCATGATCCGCAGGGCAAGCCGCTCGGTCTCGACCGCGACCCGCTGCTGCTGGCAATCTCTAGCGGCAGAACGGTGCTCAATCGCGAGTTGATTCTGCTCACCCGCGATGGTCAGCACGTCAACGTCTCGGTAACCGCCGCTGCCATCCGCGCGCCGCAGGGGCCGCCAATCAGCGGTGTGCTTAACGTGCGCGACATCACCCGCACCCGCGAGGCCGAAGCGTTGCGGACCACCTTCGTCTCGGTCGTCTCGCACGAGCTACAGACACCGATTGCGATCATCAAAGGGTACGCGTCTACATTGGCGCGCGAAGATGCCCGCTGGGACCCGCAAACGCTGCGCGAGCGGCTGCATGCCATCGAAGAGGAGGCCGACCGCCTCAATCATCTCGTGGGCAATGTGCTCTATGCCTCGCGCATTCAGGCGGGTGGGCTGACGATGGAGCGCGGCGAACTCGATCTATCGGAGATGACCCGCTCGGTGGTGCGGCGGTTCCACGCGCGCAGCCCCGACCGCAAAATATCGGTGCGCTTCCCCTCGGAGACACCGCTGGTCTACGCCGACCGTGGGCGTATCGAGGAGGTGTTGCTCAACTTGCTGGATAATGCCGTCAAGTATTCGCCAAGGGGAAAGGATATCCGCGTGCGCGGACAGGTGGCGGACGACGAGGTGATCGTCAGCGTAACCGACGCCGGGCAGGGCATCCCGCTGCGGGAGCAGGAGCGTATCTTCGAGCGGTTCCAGCAGCTAGACAACTCCGCCAGCCGCCGGACAGCGGGCGCGGGCCTCGGCCTCTATATCTGTCGGGCCATCGTCGAGGCGCATGGCGGCCGCATCTGGGTGCGTAGCGAGCTAGGCGTCGGCTCGACGTTCTACTTCAGCCTGCCACGTACCCAAAAGCCGGAGTTTCCGGTGGTGCTGTTTGGCGCGCCACATGCGGAGTATGCGGATGCGGGCATTGGCGTAGACTCACATACAGACACCGACACCGATACGGACGTGATACAGGAGCCAGGCCATGGAACAGGGATTTGATCCGCGTAGCATCACGATACTGGTTGTAGACGACGAGCCGCGACTGGTTGATGTGCTGCGTCTTGACCTTGAGATCGAGGGCTATCGCGTCGTGGTCGCGTCGAACGGCTACGAGGCGCTCGATCGGCTCAAGGACGATCTGCCCGATCTGGTGGTGCTGGACGTGATGATGCCGGAGATGGACGGCTTCGAGACGCTGCGGCATATCCGTGAGGTGTCGAACGTGCCGGTGGTGATGCTCACCGTTCGCCAGGAAGAGTCTGACCGCATCCGTGGGCTGGAGATCGGCGCCGACGACTACCTCACCAAGCCCTTCGCGCCCAAGGAGCTGTCGGCCCGCATCCGGGCGCTGCTGCGGCGCACGTTTACTCCCGCGCCCGCTCGCAAGACGCGCATCGTGGTGGATAGTGATCTGGTCATCGACTTTGCCCGCCGCGAAGTCTGGGTGCGCGGGCAGAAGGTGACGCTGCGGCCAACCGAATACCGGCTGCTCTATCATCTCGTCAACAACGCTGGCCGACTGATGACCCACGAGACACTGCTTTCGAAGGTCTGGGGCCATGAGTACCGCGACGAGTCACACTACCTGCGGCTCTACATCACCTACCTGCGGCAAAAGCTGGAACGCAACCCCTCGCACCCGCAGTACATCCTTACCGAGCGCGGGGTCGGCTATCGCTTCCGTGAGCTTGCGGAAGAGGCCGAGGCGCCTGCCCCCGAGCCGTAGGGCATGAGGGCGATAAAGTGATTTCTCATGCCGCTCCTGCTGATTGGGACAGGTCGCGTGAAGAACCACGTCTGCGCGTCGGCCACGACCAAGCCGCTCTCACGTTCTACCAACGTCGTGTGAGGCGTTGTCGGTTGGGGAGCGCGCCGGAGCCTCAAGGCCCCGGCGAATTTCCCCG
>DAHUXT010000125.1 GCA_027307065.1 Ktedonobacteria bacterium | reverse complement strand
AGGATCAGCGGCGCGTCGAAACGGCTTTGGACCATGGCACGCTTCACATGGTAACTGGCCGAGATGGCCTGCGAGATGCGCTCATCGCGCATCCCGAGACGGATGTCGTATGCAGCTTCTTCCCTCCATCAGATCTTCTCGCGCTCGCGCCCAATCTGCGCTGGTTGGCGCTGCCGAGCGCGGGCGCAGACCGAGTGTTGCAGGCGGGCATCGTGCGTGCCAGTGGCCCTATCGTGACGACCGCAAATGGAATCCACGCAACGCCCATCGGCGAATTCGTTCTCTCGCTGATGCTGATGTGGGTGCGCAAGTGGCCCCGCATCGTGGAATTGCAGCACACCGCCGTCTGGCCCGATCACTCTGGTTGGGAAGCGCTCGCGGGGCGCGAACTTTCGGGGGCGACGCTCGGCATCATCGGCATGGGGAACATTGGTCGCTACATTGCTAGGCTGGGCCGCGCCTTTGGCATGCGCATTATCGCGACACGCCGCACTGCCGAGGCATCCAGCAGCGACCCGGACGCCGATGTGGTCGTTGCGTCCGACCAACTTGATAGTCTGCTTGCGGCATCGGATTTCGTCGTAGTCAGTGTGCCGCTCACACCACAGACCTATCACCTGATTGACGCCGATCAACTCAAGATGATGCGACGAAACGCGTTTCTCATCAACATTTCGCGAGGCAACACTGTCCATGAAGATGCGCTCATCGCGGCACTGACGAATAGCACCATTGCTGGGGCGGGTCTCGACGTCTTTGAAACGGAGCCACTGCCGCAGGATAGTCCGCTTTGGCGGCTCCCCAACGTGATCATCTCGCCGCATCTGGCGGGCGATTCGGACCAGTATAGCCGCCGCTTTACCGACCTGTTTCTGGAAAACCTCGCCCACTTCCGCGCGGATGAGCCACTACGCAATGTCGTAGACCCCGATCGCGGATACTAAACGCCCCTCCTGTGCGAGAGGAGGGGCCGGGAAGTTCAACACCACTAGTTGCGTAGCGGTTTGCCCGTGCGCAGCAGAGCGTCCATGCGATCCTGCGTTTTGGGCATGCCAGCGAGACTGAGGAACGCCTCGCGCTCGAGATCGAGGATGTCTTGCTCGGTGAGAGTGTCCAACGGCGAGGCATTGCCTCCTGTCAGCACAAACGCCAATTTGCTCGCAACCACAGCATCGTGCTCAGACGCTTTGCCCTGTAGCCGGAGATTGTCCACCTGCTGCTCCAACACCAGACGCCCGCCCTCGCCGGGCAGGCGGAACGTGGCTGGCGTCGGCGGCTGCCACTCGCCTCGGTCTTTGGCATCCGCGAGCGCAATCGCATCGGCCTTCGCATCCGAAACCAGCCGTTCGCGGTCGAGTGTGATCGCGTCTGTCTTGCGGAGGAAGCCATACGAGACAGCCTCGGCGGCACTGGCTGCGACGGTAGCCACGGCAACGATCTCGAAGACATGGCGTGACGGTGAGAAAGGCCCCTTCTCCGGAGTCATCGACTGCCAGCGCGCCAGCAGTTCCTTGCAGCCGCCGCCAGCGGGAATCAGCCCAGCACCAACCTCGACCAATCCAAGATACGTCTCAGCGGCAGCACGAGTCTTCTGCCCATGCATCGCGATCTCACAGCCGCCGCCAAGCACGCGCCCCGCAGGCGCCACGACCACAGGCACAGGGCTATATCGGATCGTCTGATTCGCCTGCTGGAAGTTGGTGACGGCCTTTTCCAATAGCGCCCACTGGCGCATTTTGGCGCCCATCAAGGCCTGGGCCAGATTCGCGCCCACGCTGAAGTCAGGCGCATCGTTGGCGATAACAATGGCGCGCCAGTTCTTCTGCGCCTCCTCGACAGCGGCGCGCATGATGTTGGCGATGTCGTCGTCGATCGAGTTCATCTTAGTGTGGAACTCGACGCCAAGTACGCCATCGCCAAAATCAATCAGTGATGCGCCGCGATTCTCCTTCACGACACCCCCACTTTTTTTCAGCGAGGCGACTGTCACCGGAATGGTAGCTTGTGGAACCGGTGTATAGGCGTGCGCGGTGAAGTCATAGTACGAGCGGTTCGCCGTCGCCGTGTAGAAGCTACCTGTGCCGTTGCCCAACACGTCCTCAACCAATGGGGGCAGCGTACGTCCCTCGGCGGCCATCCGCTTTGCCACCGCCTCGACACCGAGCGCATCCCACGTCTGAAATGGGCCGACATCCCAGTTGAAACCCCAGCGCATGGCGTTGTCGATATTGACGATGTCATCGGCAATTTCTGGCGCGACCGCGGCGGAGTACAGCAGTGCATCAGCCGTCAATTCCCAGGCAAGCTTGCCCGCACGATCAGACGAGTTCACCACAGATCGGATGCGATCCAGCGGATCAGGATTCGACTTGACGCTGTCAATCGACGAAAAATGCACCGACTCCTGTGGGCGATACTCTAAGGTCGCCGGATCAATCGCCAGGATCTCGGATGAGCCACCAGCACCCTTGACGCGCTTATAGAATCCTTGCCCGGTCTTGTCGCCAAGCCACTTGCGGGTGACCATCTCGCGCACGAATTGCGGCGTCTTGAACAGTTCCCGCTGGGGATCGTCGGGCAGGTTCTCGTAGAGGTTATCGGCCACATGCACCAGCGTATCGATGCCCGCGAGGTCGGCGGTGCGAAATGCCGCCGATTTAGGCCGACCCATTGGCTGCCCAAGGATGGCGTCGACCTCCTCGATTCGATAGCCTTCGTCCAGCATGCGGTGGATGGTCGCCATGAAGCCAAACGTGCCGATGCGGTTGCCGATAAAGTTAGGGCGGTCCTTGCAGTAGACGACACCCTTGCCAAGCGTGTCGGTGCAGAATTCGCCCATGAAACGCATCAACTCGGGGTCGGTTTCTGGACCTGACACGAGTTCGAGCAACTTCATGAAGCGGACGGGATTGAAGAAATGGGTGATCAAGAAGTGGCGGCGGAAATCTTCGCCACGGCCCTCTAAAAGCATTGTCGCCGGCAGACCCGACGTGTTGGACGAAATGATGGTGCCAGGACGCCTGACGGCCTCCACACGCGCATAGAGGTCACGTTTGATGTCGAGTTGCTCGAAAACCGCCTCGACGATCCAGTCCACCTCGCTCACCTTCGCCAGGTCATCGTCGATATTCCCAACCGTCACGAGCCTGGCGCTCTTTTGCGAATAGAATGCCGAGGCAGGGCGCGCTTTGATAGCGCGGTCGAGTCCCGTCTGGGCCACACGGTTCCGAGCGATGCGATCGGTGGAGTTCTGCGCGTCGGGGGCAACGATGTCGAGCAGCAGGACGGGGATGCCGGCATTCGCCAGATGTGCGGCGATGCCAGCTCCCATGATGCCCGCGCCAATGACGGCCGCGCGCTGAATGTTGTAGCTCATGATGTTCCTCTTACAGCCGCTCGATAATCGTCGCGACGCCCTGGCCACCGCCAACACACAGAGTCGCCATGCCGAGTTTCTTGTCGAACGTCTCCAGGTCGTTGAGCAGCGTCGCAATGAGCCGCGCGCCCGTGCAGCCCAGCGGGTGGCCCAGCGCAATCGCGCCTCCGTGCGGATTCAGCTTGTCTTCGTCGATGCCCAAATCGCGAATAACTGCCAGCGACTGGGCGGCGAAAGCCTCGTTCAACTCGATGATGTCGATATCGGAGAGTTGCAGATTAGCGCGCTGCAGGGCCTTCTTGACGGCCTTGACGGGCCCGATGCCCATAATCTCAGGCGCGACGCCAGCCACCGCCATGGAAATGACTCGTGCTTTTGCCGGGATGCCCAGGTCACGCGCCTTTTCCGCCGACATCAGGACGACGCCGGACGCGCCGTCGTTGAGTGGGCTGCTGTTGCCAGCCGTCACGGTTCCTCCGGCGATGAACGCGGGTTGCAGGGCGGCGAGTGCTTCCAGCGATGTCTCGCGGCGCGGCCCCTCGTCAGTGTCGAAGGTCGTGCCATCGGGCAGCGTCACCGGGACGATCTCGCGCGCGAACACACCGCTATCGATCGCTGCCAGAGCGCGCTGGTGGCTGCGCAGCGCGAACGCGTCCTGGTCTTCGCGGCTGATATGGTACTGCTTGGCGAGGTTCTCAGCCGTCAGGCCCATCGGGATGTAAGACTGCGTGAACTCTGTGCTCATCTTGCCCGGCATGCCACAGAGCTCGATGCCCACCGAGTTATTGATGAGTTTGGGATTGAAACTGGGGTTGAAGCCCCCCATCGGCACACGCGACATGCTCTCGACGCCGCCAGCGATGATCAGATCGCCCTGGCCGAGCATAATGCTCTGCGCCGCCATGTTGACCGCCTGCAAGCTGCTCGCGCAAAAGCGATTGACAGTGGTACCGCCCGCGTCGATGGGCAGTCCCGCCAGCGCGGTTGCGATGCGCGCCAGATTCATTCCCTGCTCGCCTTCCGGGAAGGCGCAGCCGAGTATCACGTCCTCGAGAAGCGACGTATCGAGATTCGGAACACGCTCCGCCGCGCCGCGCAGGGCCACCGCGGCGAGATCATCACCACGAACAGTGCGCAATGCGCCCTTGCCCGCGCGACCAATTGGGGTGCGCACGGCACTGACAATTACTGCCTCTGCCATATCGAGCCTCTCTCGCTGAAACTATTCTGTCTGCCATGCTCGAAACGCATGCTCGTAGATATGTCAACTCAGCCGTCACTCAGCGCGTGGTATCAGCAAGACCCACTCAACCGTCATCTCAGTGATGAGCTGCTTACTGCTATCGAAAATTTGAATAGGAATCGTGAATCGTGCCTTGCCTGATGACGCAATCTGCTCCCGCGCCGATTGCTGATCCCTCCGGGCAAAGTCGGCAACGGCGCGCAGTTCGCCACGGCCAGCCTTGAGATACTTGATGGTAGCGCTCGCCGCGATAGGAGCGTACCCCTTGGCCATCAAGTCGCCAAAGACCCCGAGAACCGCGCCACCCGATGCGACCTCGCCGAGGCCAAACTGCGCGACGGCGTGAACAGTTCCCACGTGATTCAGGCGTTCGTGCCCTTCTGGTAGCACCGCCTCGGCCGACTCGGCGTCAACAGCCGTAACGTGCGCGCCAACGTGATGGCTGAAAGGGACCTGCTCGAAGAGCATCCGATCAATTGCCGCTGCATCCACGATGGATGCTCCTTCCGTCTGTTGAGGTGCCAGCGCCCAGAAGAGGGCTTCTTCCGGGCGCTGTCTCTTTGTGCTACAGGGGATACGCGCCCTTTTCGGCGACAATGCCCGCGATCTCACGCTGCACGGGAACGCCGTCAGTTGCGGGATCGCCGAGATAGCGGCGAATCTTAGCCAGTTCTTCGCGGCGCTCGTCACCCTCGAACGTCATCGTCAGCGCGCCCTCCATCGCGGCTCGCGCCTCTGGGAGTAGCCGAAGCACCGCCAGTTGCGCCAGCAGCGCGTGCGTATGGGCATCGACGCCACCGGCCCGCACCGCCTCGATTGCCCGACCAACGGCGCTATCCATTGCGTAGAGCGCGATCATCTGGTTCGCGGAATACTCCAGGAACTCCTGTTCGTCCTCCATCGTGGACATGAACTTCATCGCGCCCTTCATCATGGAGTAGACGGCGGCGCGCTTGGCCCGCTCCACGAGGTTGACACTCTCGCGCAGGACATCAGGCGTCTGCGTCCCGGCGAAGTCCTGCGCCTCGCCACTCGATATCTGCGCCTCGATTTCAGGGAACACCGAGAAGATGTCGATTTTGCCACCCATCGCCCGGCGGAAGAGCGTCCCAGAGGTCACCAGGCGATTGATCTCGTTGGTGCCCTCAAAGATGCGATTGATGCGGTTGTCACGATAGACATGCGAGATTGGATACTCATCCATGAAGCCGTAGCCACCGAAGGTTTGTACGCCCTCATCCGCGCTCCGACCCAGCGCCTCGCTGCCGAATATCTTCGCAATCGAGCACTCGATGGCAAATTCTTCGATGGCATTGAGCTGTGCTTCGCGATCCTCGCCAGCGGCCACACGCGCATCCTCTACCATACCCACGGTGCGCAGCGCCAGCGTCTCGGCGGCATACGTATCCGCGGCCATATTGGCCAGCTTCTTCTTGATCATGCCAAAGCTTTGCGCTCATTCGCATACGCCGCTGTCATATCCAGACAGCTTCGAGCGCCACCGGAACTGCCCATGCCCAGCTTCAGGCGGCCAATATTGAGGATATTGAAGGCAATCTTGTAGCCTTTGCCGATCTCGCCCAGCACGTTTTCGACCGGGACCTGCACATTGTCGAAATAGACTGTACGCGTAGATGACCCTTTGATGCCGACCTTTTTCTCTTCAGCGCCGGTGGTGACACCGGGCCAGGCGGACTCCACAATAAATCCGGTATGCTTCGTGTCGTCCACTTTGGCAAAGACCACCATCACGTCGGCAAATCCGGCGTTCGAGATCCATTGCTTCGCGCCATTGAGGATGTAATGTTTGCCATCGTCTGACAGTGTGGCGCGGGTACGAATAGCCATCGCGTCTGAACCTGCACCCGGCTCGGTCAGCGCATACGCACCGATCAACTCACCTGTTGCCAGTTTCGGCAAATACTGGCGCTTCTGGGCGTCTGTGCCGTAGAAGACGATGGGCAGCGTACCAATGGTGGTGTGCGCGCCGAACGCGACTGAAAACGACGCGTGGCGTATTTCGCTTGCGACCAACCCACTGACCACCATGCCGAGGTCGGCCCCACCGTACTCCTCTGGCACGTCGATCATCAGCAAGCCCTGCTCGCCTGCCTCTTTCAGCAGCGCGGGCATCAGCCCTGGCTCCTGCGCGTCAATCGCATCAGACTTCGGCATCACCTCGCGCGCGACGAAGTTGGCTGCCGACTGTTGAATCTCGCGCTGCTCGTCGTTGAGCTTCTCGGCGGTCAGAAAGTGCGCCTCTGTGACAGGAGTCGTGAGAAAACTCGCTCCCGCTTCAACCTTAGACTCCGTTGCCATGATCGCTGTCTCCTTCGTCAATGTGACGCCATACGTTTGCCCGTGTGCCGGGCGACGAAACTACCATGCGCCGTCGATAACGCGTACGCAATTGAATCTGCCACTGAATCTGCCACTAAAGAAACCGACGAGCATTACACTTCGGGCTTACCCGGTTCGCTTTTGGCCATTTCGGCGATCGCCTGCTCGCGTAGTTCGCGTCGCAACACTTTGCCGATCAGGCTCTTTGGCAACTCGTCGCGGAAGATGAACTGTTTCGGCACCTTGTAGACCGCCAGCCGCTCTTTGCAGTATTCTGTCAACTCATCAGCCGTCACGTGCTGTCCAGGCTTGAGAACGATATATGCCCGCACGGTTTCGCCACGATACGGATCCGGCACGCCGATAACAGTTGCTTCGCTCACCGCGGGATGGTGAAACAGCACCTCCTCGACATCATGAGGGAAGATCTTGTATCCACTTGCGATGATCACGTCCTTGATCCGGTCGACAATGGTGAAGTAGCCATCGTCGCTCATTACGCCGATGTCACCGGTGTGTAGCCATCCGTCCTTCAGCACTTTGGCGGTTTCATCAGGGCGCTTCCAGTATTCCCGCATCACCTGCGGCCCTCGCACGACAATCTCCCCGCGCTGGCCCGGTGCGACGAATTGTCCAGTCTCCTCATCAACTATCGCGCTTACCGTCTCTGGCAGCGGAAGACCTATCGTGCCGATACGGCGATCGCCAAAGACTGGATTGCAGTGAGTTACAGGCGATGCTTCAGTCAGCCCATAGCCTTCGACAAGACGCGCGCTCGATACGGCCTCGAAGCGAGTCTGTACCTCCAGCGGCAACGGTGCTGAACCGCTGATGCACTCTTTGATGCAACTCAAATCCTGTTTGGTATGCTCGACTTCGCGCGCGAGTGCCAGATAGAGCGTCGGCACGCCTGGAAACAGATCCGGGCAATACTTCTTAATGGCTTTAAGCGTGTCTTTCACGGTAAATCGGGGCAACAACACCAGAGTCGAACCGTTACAGATCGTCAGATTCATCGCAACAGTCAAACCATATACGTGGAAAAATGGCACGACACAGAGCGACACGTGGTGGACCCCGACTGGCAAATCACTCCATGCCCAACATTGAAGCGCGTTCGCCACCAGATTCCGATTGGTCAACACGGCGCCTTTGGCAACCCCGGTCGTCCCACCTGTGTATTGCAGCACCGCGACGTCATTGGCCTTGGCTGGCTCAGGTAGCGCGTAAACCTCGAAGCCCGCGCGGTTATGCGTCGAGCCAATGAGGTCACCGAACGCGTGATTGCCGGGTTGGGCGAGTAGCGCTTTGACGTTGACGACTTGCTTACCACGATTCTTCACGAATTCCGAGGCTTTGTACGCCACGGCGAGCACTGGTGGAAAGTAATCGGAGACGTTCGTAAGAATCACATGCTTGACGGGGGTTCGCTCGCGTACAGGCGCCAGCAACGGATAGAACTGGTCGAGCATTACGATGACCGAGACGCCCGCATCATTGAGTTGATGCTCGAGTTCGGGTCCGGTGTAAAGCGGATTCGTCGGCACAACGACGGCGCCAGCCTTGAGCGCGCCAAAAAAGGCGACAAGAAACTGCGGTGTGTTCGGCAGACAGATCGAGACACGGTCGCCGTGCTTGACGCCAAGACGCACCAGCGCACGCGCAAATCGCTCGACCAGTGACCCCAGTTGCAGATAGGTAAGCCGCGCGCCAAGATATTCTACGGCGATACTCGCGCCGAAGCGCCGCACCGACTCATCGAGCAACCACGTCAATGGCTGGTCGGGGATATCTACGGAGGTAGGCACGGTCGGCCCATAGTGGGCGAGCCACGGCCGCGCGAGGTATTTTGCGAGCGCATCGTCACTGGATGCGCTGTCTCCGGGCGCTAGCGGCAACTGCGAATCTCCCTGCATCGCCATTCACCTCTCTGTGCGTCACGTCCTGGCGGTAGTACCTGCATTATAGAGTCTGCAGCGCGAGAATGTGGTGTAGCCAGCTAACGCAATATATGCGGTATACTTGATGCCAGCTAACACATTATGCTAACCAGCTACCAGGGAGGCAGTGGGTCCAATGCAAGTTGAGCAAACAGAGCAGAGTCCACTCCCGACGAACGCGACCTTTGGCGAAGTCATCGGGTATCTCCGTAGCAAACGTGGGCTCTCACAGGGACAACTCGCGCGGGCGGCACGGCTCTCGCGCACCTATATCTATCACCTGGAAACGGGGCAGCGGCTCTCGCCATCGGTACGATCGGTCCGCGCCATTATGCGCGCGCTCGACCTACATGGCGATGATCGCGTCCTGCTGACACACTCGTTCACGAAGCTTACTGGCAACTATCTGGACGAAGAGAGCGACACACTCGACCTGCTCGATCAACGCGAACTGGCGGCGCTACTGGTGCATAATAACACGTTTCCGGCCCACAGCCTCGATCGTCTCTGGCACATTAGCGCGTGGAACACTCCAGCGCGCGAACTGTTCGAACTCGATATTGAGCAGTTGCCGCCAACCCAGGCGCAGTTGCTCGCCGTCGTGTTCGATCCGCGCTACCGGGCGCGCTTTCGCCCGTGGGAAGAGCTGGCGCGGCGGTTACTGGCAGACTTCAAGCATAATACGCGATCACTCACGTATCTCCCCGAGTACCGAACGCTCTGGCGCTCGCTGCGGACGCTTCCCGACTTCCGCCGCATCGCCGATTCGTCTGATCCCGGCTGGGGAACCGCCAGTTTTGTCTTTCAGATGCGGCACTCACAATTGGGGCCGCTCACGCTGCGCACTACGGCGACGGTCTTCAGCGGCACATCCGACTACTCGATTGTCACCTACGTTCCCGGCGATCAGCAGACGCTGGCGACATTTGCGGCACATGGCTGGCAGGCGCAAGGCCAACACCTATAGCCCAGACGACTCTATAGCACCATGCGGCAGATCGACGAACTCGATGAAGCGCATGGCATCGTGGTCCAGCGCTCGCAAACGTCAGGCTGAAGGTCCAGTGGATTGAGATACTGGCAGTGGTGGGGCAAAGCGGCCGCAGGGGCAATCTGGCCGGGAGCGCCACCGCCCCACCGAAAGCCACGTCAGGGCAAATCGCATCGTAACCATGCGTGACGGTAGAATAGAGCAACAGGGATAACTCTTTACTCCCTCCAGAGGAGTCACAGCATGAGCACTCACGAAGAAATTCACGCTTCAGGGGCCGCGGAACCTAATCCAGACGCTGGTGGCAACCACCAGCGCGCAGGGGAAGCATCTCCTAACCATCTCATCGGCGAAACCAGCCCGTATCTACTCCAACATGCCCATAACCCAGTGGATTGGTACCCATGGGGCGAGGAGGCGCTAGCCAGAGCAAAAGATGAGGACAAGCCGATTCTGCTCAGCATAGGTTATGCCGCCTGCCATTGGTGCCATGTTATGGCCCATGAATCGTTCGAGAACGAGGCTACCGCCAAGCTCATGAACAGCTTGTTCATCAACATCAAAGTGGACCGCGAGGAGCGGCCTGATCTCGACGCGCTCTATATGGATGCGGTCCAGGCGCT
>DAHUXT010000124.1 GCA_027307065.1 Ktedonobacteria bacterium | reverse complement strand
GAGCGCGTGCTCAACCACGGCCCTGCTCGCCTGGAGGCGGGCGTCCACCTCGGCGGCCACCAGGAGCGGCGCGCCCTCGACGGCAACGCGAGACACCTCCTCGACGCTCATACCCCGTAGCGTCAATGTGACGGGGGTCGTGCTCTTGTCGCTCATGGCCATATTCTCCCCTCCCGGACGACGGGAAAGCGCCCCCGCCGAGGCACTGCCCAAGTGTCAGCACCCACTAGGGTGATACATGGTAGCGATCTGTAAATCGCCAGTGGTCGTACTGTACCTCAGCCGTGGGTCGCTTCGGTGCCATCTAGTGTCATCGCATCATGCGATGACACCATAGGATATGCTATACCCAAACAGGCGGAAGGTTCGGTCGTGGCCGAGCACTTACGGTTCCGGTTGGTCATGGAGGCCCGAGTATGTCACAAGACGCGCCCTCGCTGGCGGCGACACGTCCCGATGAGGATCCGCCGCAAGGGAATAAACCACGCATGTCGCGGCAAGCAACATCCTGGCTGATCACCGCGTTGCTCGTCGTCGTGGTGATTGCCAGCATCTTCATCTTCAACGGGCTGGCGAACCGGGCGACACACGCTCCGACTGGCCCTACCGCACTGCTCGGCATCGACCTCGGCGCTGCGCCCGCGCCTGACATCACGCTCAAAGACCAGAACGGGCAGACCATCCAGCTTTCGCAGCTCCATGGCAGGCCAGTGGTGCTGACGTTCATCGACTCCTACTGCCCACCGTATCATCAGATGTGCCAACTGACCGCCGTTGGGCTGCGCATCGCCGTCAAGAACCTGGGAGCCCAGGCCAACCAGGCGACGTGGCTCGCCGTCAGCGTCAACGCGGCAGACACACCCGCCTCGGCGACCGCGTTTCTGAAGAACAACGGCGTGACCTTCCCGCTGCATTATCTGCTGGGTACACAGGCGCAACTGACGCCGATCTGGAACGCCTATCACATCTATTCCGCGCCCGACCCCGTGGATAAGGGAGTCATCGATCACAGTACCTACATCTATATCATCGACCAGCAGGGACGTGAGCGTGTCGTGCTCGACGCCGGAGCGGTCACGGACCCGCACCAGATCACCAACGATGTGCAGTATTTGCTGGCACACTGATACGGTGTCGCTGCCGACTCGCTGGCGCGATACACAGTCTCCGCTCTAAGATGTGAACACATGTCGCCCGAAACTCGGGGCGTAGTGTATCAAGTGAGTGGAGGCACTCTATCGGCGACAACGTGGGGCAAGTGATGCGAGTAAAGCGTTCTTCTTTGGCGGTGCGGCACAGGCTGGCGCGCATTCTGCTGGCACTCTGCTGTGGCATAGTTTTGACGCTGCTCAAGTTCTCCCCGGTTGGCCCTGGCGCGCGTCTGTTGCCTGTGGCGTCTGCCCATGCGGTGCTGGTGCGCTCTGACCCTCCCGCCGACGCGATACTCAACGCGCCGCCTCCGCATGTGGCGATGTGGTTCAGCGAAGATGTCAATCCGCTCACCTCGCGCGCTGTCGTCGTGGATACAGCCAACCGCGAGATAGACAATCGCGACGCCCATGTCAAAGACGACAATCCCAGGGAAATGCTTGTCACCCTGCCGCTGCTGCGCACTGGCACCTATGTCGTCGTCTGGCGCACCCAGTCTGCCGACGATGGGCACATCACGGGCGGCTCGTTTATCTTTCGCATTGCCGCGCCCGATGGCTCGGTACCTCCGATTCCCGCGGTGTTGCCCACCGGAAACATTCCCGGTGGCGGTGGCGCTGGCGACGCGTCGTCCAGCGGATTGGATGCGCCGGGCATCGTGCAGGCAACCTTCACCTGGCTGGCGCTGCTGGCGATGGTATTCTGGGTCGGCGGCATCATCTGGGAGACGTGGATTCTGCCCGCTGGGCTATTGGCTGATGGCCCGCTGGCACAGGGCGCGCTGGCGGCGGAGCGACGCTTCCGGCGGTTGGCGCCCGTCGCGCTGATCGTCGT
Organism: Ktedonobacteria bacterium; assembly: GCA_027307065.1. Taxonomy (GTDB): domain Bacteria; phylum Chloroflexota; class Ktedonobacteria; order Ktedonobacterales; family JADMIN01; genus DAHUXT01. The sequence continues at coordinate 8,535 of DAHUXT010000124.1, read as the reverse complement.
GCTGGTCGCTGACGTCGGCATGATTCTGGCGCAGGCCGCGGAACTGGCGGGCGGCTTCTCAGGCGCTGTCTCGCCGCCACTGCTGCGGGCGGTGCTCTTTGGCAGCCGCTTCGGCACGTTCTGGTGGATGCGCGAAGTGGCGGCGCTGGCCGCACTGGCGCTGACGCTGCTGGTCACCCGCAGAGCATTTCCGCTCGCGCGCTCACGCACGGCAAGAACCCTGGCCGAGTCTGCCATCGGTGAGGAGCCAATAGCTGGCTGGGGACATGAGCTACTCGTGACGCTGCGAGGCATCCCACGATTACCCAGACGGTTGGTCGCTGGCGTGCGGGCGCGTACGCCGTTTGGGTGGGCGTTCCTGGCGCTGGCGGGCGCGCTTATCGTTGCCTTCGCGCTCTCCGGGCATGCCGCGGCGGTGCCAACGGGCGAACTGGCCTATGCGCTGGCAGTAGACATCCTGCATCTCATCTGCAACGCGGCGTGGGTCGGCGGGCTGCTGTACATCAGCCTGGTGTTTATCCCCGCGCTCGCCAGTCTCGACGAGCGGAGTCGCGCTCGGGTGCTTGCGCAGGGTCTGCCTGAGTTTGGCGCGGTGGCCATTCTTAGCGCGTTCCTGCTGGCGGCGACCGGCACGCTCAATACGACGATCCACTTGACCTCCATCGGCCAGTTCTTGACGACCTCCTATGGCCGCACGCTCTTCGTCAAAATCGAACTCTTTCTGCTGATGGTGGGCATCAGCGCGTGGCATGCCTTTCGCGTGCGGCCACAACTGGCGCGCGCGCTGGTGGCGCAGAGCACGCGAACGTCCACGGGCAGTCCTGTCGCGGTCCCGGTGGCCACATTCCCTGGGAATGCGCGGCCAACCACTCTCGAAGCATCCGGCGATACCTCAAGCGGCACCGGCAAAGGAGTCGGCTCTCTCCGCGAGCTTTCGGTACGGCTGGAGGACTGGCTGCGACGCGAGGCGATGCTGGGCGCGGCGGTACTGCTCTGCGCGGCGCTGCTGGGCGCATTCGCCGGGACGCTCGCGACACCCACTACCGGCACTATAGCCACCACGGCCAGCGGCCCCTTCTTGCAGACGCAACAGGCCGGCAACTATGCCATCACGCTCAACGTAACCCCCGCGAAGTTTGGGGCAAACACCTTCACAGTGACGATCAAGGAGCGCAACGGCGCGCCAGTATCCAATGCCATCGTCGTTCTCACCACCATCATGCTCGATATGGACATGGGTGAAGAGAGCGTCGTCCTGAAGCCAGTCGGAGCGAGTAGCCCTGGCGTCTATACCGGCCAGACCGATCTGACGATGGGCGGCCACTGGAAGCTCCTCGTGAAGGTGGTGCCGCGGGGAGCCAAGCAGCCATTGGAGCCAAGCTTCCGGCTGACGATAGGCTACTCTTGACGGCTTCGATTCGCCCCAGAAATGGCAGAGGACCCTCCCGCCGCGGATTCGTACGCGTCCACGCAGGCGCTAATGACTGTGCATATGCGTGTGACTGTGCATATGGCTATGCGCTGCTTCGCCTGGCTCGAATTGGCAATAGAGATTGCTGCCAGCGCAGAGGTCACAGGTGCGGCACTCGAATTGGAGCGTCGTGTGGCCGATGTGGTAGTCCTTGGCAAGGAGCGCGTTGATCTTTTCGCGGAGTGTGTCGCAGGCGCTGAGAGGGCGATCCACCACCTGGACATGCGCCGAAAGCGCGTGCATCCCGCCAGCGATGGACCAGACATGGAGATCATGGACGCCGCTCACGCCGGGGATCTTCCCCAGGTCGCGCAGCAGGTTGGTCACGTCGACATTGCGCGGCGTCGACTCCATCAGAATGGCGATTGTCTCGCGGAGTACGCCCCAGGCGCCCCAGGCGATCAGGAGCGCGATGGCCAGGGAGATGATCGGGTCGGCGGGATACCAGCCCGTCAGCGCGATGATCACGCCGCCGACGAGCACCGCCGCCGACGCGCCAACGTCGCCGAAGACATGCAGCCTCGCCGCGCGGACGTTGACGTTATGCTCCCCCTCCTGGCGCAGACCAAGCCCGATGAAGAGGTTGACCGCGATGCCGACAGCGGCTCCCACGAACATCACCCATGGGGTCACCGTCTCTGGCTGTTGTAGCCGGTGAATCGCCTCGATGGCGATGGCCACGACGATCAGAATGAGTGTGATGGCGTTGGCAAGCGCCACCAGTATTCCGACACGATGGTAGCCATAGGTGCGGCGGTCGTTCGATGGGCGCTCGGCCTGCACGGCGGCAAACCATGCCAGCCCCAGCGCCACAATATCGGTCAGCACATGGCCAGCATCCGAGAGCAGCGCCAGCGAATGCGAGACTAATCCGCCAACTAGTTCCACCAGCAGCACGCACGCCGTCAGCGCAAACGCAACCCCCAGCGCGCGCTTGATGTTCGCGTGCGTGTGGTTCTGCGTCTGACTCTGCGCCTGATTCTGGCGTTGATTGTGGCCAATGTTTGTGCGCTTCGTCCGCGCGCTCATCGTGCCACCTCTTTCACTGGCATTCGCTGCGCTACCCGATCTGGCGCGGTCTCCGTGACGGGCGCGTCGAACAGCGCGGGAAAGAAATCGAGCACTTGCTCAAGGCGGGCGTGCTCCCGTCCATCATCGCGAATGTGGTGCAGGCACACCGTGAGCAGAATGCGAATATGCACGTCGTCGAGACTGTAGAAGACCAGTCGTCCGGCCCGGCGACTCTTCACCAGTCGCAATTGGCGCAGGATGCGCAGGTGCTGCGAAACCGCCGACTCGGTGACGCCGGTAATGGCCGCCAGATCGCAGGTGCAGAGCTCCTGGCGCAAGAGCGAGAGCACGATGCTGACGCGTGTTGGGTCGGCCAGCGCGCGGAACGTCTCGGCCAGAGCGAGTTGCGACGGCGCGTCGGGCAAGAACGCGCGCCCAACAGCAGTGCGCTCCGGGTGAGTGCCCGGAGTCAGACAGACCTCGTCCGCGGACTCTTCGGGCGCCGCGACGCGGCGGGCCACAGCGCTACGCCTCTGGGCCATCCACCTGCTCCAAATCTCTCCACACTCAGGCTCGCCACCTGACGATTTAGTAATCTCTAAATCATTCTACCATAGGCGTCAGGAGTCATTCAAGCGGCAAGCCGCCAGCCAAGCCTCGGTGCGTGGGTGGTGGGTAGTGGCGCGTTGACCGCCTCGGCACCCAGAGGCCATGCGGTAGCCGAGGTGCGGTATGCTATGGGCGGGCATCATCGTGCCACCTATTTATGACAGCACTTTCAGTGGAGGACATGATCATGGTCGTTCGCGTCGCAGGTATGGCGCTTCGCATCCTCTTTGTTATCAACCTGGTTTTGGGCCTGCTGTTCTGGTTCAATGTTACCGACAACGGCGGGCTGACGCTGCTGCACATGTTCGTGGGCATTCTCTTCGTCGCGTGTATCTGGCTGCTGGGGCTGGCACAGGGGATGACAAAGGGCGGCAGCCTCGGTCTTGTCATCGGCACCTTTGTCGTTGGCCTGATCATCGCCGTCTTTGGCCTCGTGCAAGCGTCGCTGGTTGGGGGAGCGGCACACTGGGTCATCCAGGTGATTCACCTGCTGCTGGCGCTCGCTGGCATAGGCATTGGCGAGGCGAGCGCGGCTCGCTACAAGCGTGGCGTGGCGGCGGCCAGCGCGGCTTGAACGCGTCCCTATGACGACACCAGACGAAGGCAAGGCATGGGTGCGGGCGGTCGCGGTGGGCAATCGCATCACACTGCCGGCGACCGAGCAGGCGTTCGTCGCCGAATTGGAGCGCATTGTCGCGTTGGGTGCGGAACATCTCGCGCCTAACCGCCCCAATGTGCTGGTACTGGGCGAGGTGTTGGGGCTGCCCGCGGCATTCGTCGGGCAACGGTCGCTGCTGGCACGGCGCGCTTCCACGGCGCAGACGGCGATGGCAGAGATGGCGGTGGCGCTGCTCCCACGGCTGCTTCGTATTCGGCGGATATGGCCCGGCATCTCGTTGCCACGGACGCTGCTGCTGGCGTCCGCCGATACGCTCTATCGCCCCTTCGCCGAAACCCTCTCACGCCTGGCGGCGCAGTATCACAGCCATCTCGTCGCCACGACACTGGCTCCAGAAGTGCGCCGCTCTGACGATCCACGCGAGATTGCCCGCTGGGGCGCGCGCGGTGCTGGCTCTGTCTATGTGCCGACGGGGCCAGAGATGTATAACGCCGCACTGATATTTGGACCTGATGGCGCGCTGCTCGAACGGGTCAACAAGGTCTATCTGACCAGCAGCGAGCGCGAGATGTTAGATCTGACACCCGGCAATCTCTCCGATGTGCGGGCGATCCCGACGGCGGCGGGACGCCTGGGCGTGGCCATCAGCCTCGACGCGTTCACCCCGGACTATCTCCGCCGGCTCGATGCGCTGGGAGTCGAGATCGTGCTGCAACCCGACGCCAACGATCAGCCATGGGCAGCGCCCTCCAAGACGTGGGAGTGGCAGCCCGCCGAATGGCTGAACTCCGTCCTCGGCTCGATTCAACCGCTCTATCCGCATCTGCGCTATAACATCTGCGCGATGCAGACGGGCAACCTGTTCGACATCACCTTCGACGGACAATCCAGTATCACGTCCCGCGACGCGCCCGCGACGACCAAACCGGGCGGCGCCTTCGTCGGCGTGGATGCGGCGATCCATACGGTAACGAATACGCCGCTGGAAGGTGGTTTCCTGGCGATGGCGCCGTGGGTGGTGATCGATCCGGCCGCGGTGAACCCTGGGCTTTCGTTGCCCCAGCGACGGGAGCGACTGGCGGCGCTCGGACGCGAGCTTCTGCCCGGCGGCGGGCAGGCGAATCGCTACCGCGAGACAGTCATCTGGGCCGACATTTGGGCCGACATTGCCGCGTCTACGGTACCCTTAGCAACATCGTCCTGAGTGGCACGATGCCTCGACAGTCCCTGTTAGAAGAGGTATCGGCAGCCCTGGTTGCTTCTCCCTCTACGGCAGGGAAGGGCGTGAGAGCGCCGAGTAGCACGGGAGGATAATGTGACATCCGATGAGCGGCAGGTACAACGCGATGAGCAGGCGACGATTCCCGACCAGATGCGCGCCGAACACGCGCGATTAGAGGCGTTGCTGGCTGGCATGAGCGACGAAGAGCTTGTCCGGCCAGAGGCATTTGGCGCGTGGAGCGTCAAAGACATGCTGGCGCACATCACCTTCTGGGAGCAGCGCGTCATCGCATATAGTGATGGCGCGAAAGAGAGCCTCGTCGGGCCAGACGAAGACGAACAGGCGGCGGTCGATCGCATCAACGCGGAGGTGCTGGCCGCCAATCGCGAGCAGCCTCTGGCGGAGGTACGCGCCGACTTCGAGCGCTCGTATCAGCAGGTGCTGCGCCTGGCCGAGTCGCTCAGCGCCGACGATTTGGCCGACGACGTGCTGTATAGTCTCTTCGCGGGCGATACCTTCGAGCACTACCGCGAACACATCGAGATGCTCGAAAACGGGCAACACAAGGAGTAACACGCGCATACGCGGAGTCGAGCGGATGGGGTCGAGTCGAGTAAGGAGCAGCTACCATGAGCGACGAACAGTTGACGCTGAAGCAGATCTATGCGGGCTGGGATGTTTACAATAGACATCTGGTTGATGCGGTCGCGCCGTTGACACCGGAACAGTTGGAGATGCGGCCAGCGCCAAATCTGCGCAACGTCTATGAGATCGTGACGCACATCATCGGCGCGCGGGCACGGTGGTTCTCACGCGCGCTGGGTGAGGGCGGCGAGACGATGGTGCACCTGGGCACGTGGGATCGTCGCGGCGAGCCGAAACGCAACGCCGCTGAGTTGGAGGAGGGGCTGGAACGGTCGTGGCATGTTATTTCCGACTGCCTGGGCCGCTGGACCATCGCCAACCTGGCGGATGAATTCCCGGATGACGATCCCGATCCTGGCGAGCCAGACACGCTCACACGCCAGTGGATTCTCTGGCACCTGATCGAACACGACCTGCATCACGGCGGCGAGTTGTTCTACACCCTTGGCATGCATGGCCTGCCCACGCCTGACCTGTAGGGCTTTGCGAGTCAGCGAGAATCACGACAATGATGTCACGGCCCTGGGTCTGGATCTGGTTGCTGGGCTCCGCACTCTGTGTGGGCGTCTTCAGCTACTGGGGCGTCTGGCTGCCGCTGCACAGCACCGGCTACGACTTTACCGGGCCATACGAGGCGGCATACGCGCTCGCCCACCACGCCCGGCTCCAGGTCTACGACGTGGCGATGCAGCGCGTGTTCAACGAACAGGTCTTGCGCCTGCCTGACGGGCCGTCAGACTTCCGCTGGACTCCGCCGTCGGCCGCGCTGCTCATCCCATTAGGATTATTGCCGTATCCCGTCGCGCGCATCGTCTGGTGGATCATGTCGCTGGCGGCGCTCCTCGCAAGTCTCTGGCTGCTGGCACGCAGCGTGGCTACCAGCGCGCAGCGGTTGGGGCGAAGCATGCCTATGTGGGCGGCAACACTGCTGCTGTTCGGCGCGGCGGCATGCGCGCAACCCATCACCGATAGCCTGAGACTTGGGCAGAGCACAACGTTTCTGCTGCTGGGATTCGCGATGGTCGTCTACGGCGAGGTGCATCATCGACCAGGACTGTCTGGCGTGGGCCTCGCCATCGCCATTCTGGACAAGTTGTTTCCTGGTATCCTGCTGGTCTATTTTCTCTGGCGCGGCAACTATCGCCTTGTACTCGTCACCCTCGCGATTCTTGCGGCGCTCATCGTGGCGACACTCCCCGTGACCGGCATCGCGATGTACGGCGCGTTCGTTCAGGCGTTGCGTACCTATTCCAATCAACCGAATGCCGGACCGGTGAATCTCTCGCTCTACCACGCGCTGATCGTCCTCTTTGGCGCGCTCGTTCAACGCGGCACGGGCGAACCAACGAGCGGCATCATACCCGCGCTGGCGCTGCTCGTATGTGTCGCATCGTTTGGCGCGCTCTTGCTGGCGCAGGGAATGCCTGATATCGTGCGGCGACGTATTTCGACCCAGCCAGACGCACAATCCGACAGTCGGCCAACAACAATGCCGTTATTCGCGGTGTCGTGGGCAGTCTGCTCGATGTTGCTCGTCGAGCCGATTGTCTGGATCTTCTATTATGTGTTGCTGCTGGTGCCGCTAGCCTGGCTGCTGACGATGGCCGTCACCCACGGCGCGGCGGGAAATGATCGGCTCAAATGGTGGTGGCTGGTCGGGCTAATGGGCTACCTTATCGCGACGCTCGTGTTCCCGCTCGACCCGCGGATAGCTGCTCCCATGAGCTCGGCGTATATCTTAGGCATCTGCGCGCGCCCTCTTGGGCTGGCGCTGGTCTGGTTCACGCACGCCGCTTACTTCCGTCGCGGTAGTCTGGCCAGGCGGTCGTCCATGCTACTTTCCGTTCCCCTTGATGGCTGAGGCCAGTGCCGCAACGAATGCGTCGGGCACGAGAATGCCCCGCTCAACCTCGCGCGCCTTGGGAAAATAGGAGCGCACGACATCGGTACCGTCGGCCAGGAGAAAGGTGAGGCTATACTGCGGGCCAGAGGCATCCATGCGGGTCTGGTCTACTGGCGCCGCGAGCAGTTGCGCCGTCAGCGTCACGACCAGACGCGCATTGGCAAGAGTCGCCAGTGGCGCGGTCGCTGTTCCGGAGTTGTCGAATACGTCGATCGACCGCACTTTCCCGCCGATGTCCAGCAGATCGGCCCCGGTCTTTGCCCGTGGGTTGGTATCCGCCTCGAAGAGCATGAACTTGCCGGACTGCTCCGCCGCCAGCCGAAACGTTGGCGCGTATCCCTGCACGCGGTAAACGGGTGCGCCCACGGCAAGGTACGACGCGTCACCATCGCGTGTCTGATAGTTGGGGTCATCCACGTTATCCGCCAGGCTGGCGCGCACCGTGGCGAATTGCGCGCCAAGGTCAGCGGGCTGCAGGTCGCGTCCCGGATGGTAGTTCGCGAGATAGGTGATGCCGCCGAAGCGGATGAAGTTCACCCAGTCGATGTGCACGTGCGATTGTCCCAAGCTGCAGCCAGACAAGCCGATACTCCCCAGCAGCGACACCGCCACCACCAGCGCCGAAAGTGTTTGCTTCTTCATGCTCGAACCATCCTACTACTTCCCACAGATCCGCACTCATCGCCGCATGATCCCCGCCAGACACCCAGACACGACGCAACACACCGCTGGTAAGTTCCACATGAAGCAGGCGGTATTTTCGTCTCCAAGGCATGCGCCACGCGCAGAGGTATGGGAACCTTGTCTCACAGAGGTCCACTAGGGATGGGCCACCGCGATGAGACTGGTGGGACAGGCACCGACCCTCACTTCGGCGCGCAAGCAGGACAGGACGAGGTAGCGCATGGGATGGCGGTCGGACGGCTTCGCTGGCGACGAGCACGAGCAGTAAAACGCCTGGTACGAGAGCGATGATGAGTACGATGAGCAGCATGGGAGTAGCGCACATGACGACATAGGCGACACACCCGTGCACGCCGTCGCCGCGCGCGAAT
>DAHUXT010000123.1 GCA_027307065.1 Ktedonobacteria bacterium | reverse complement strand
AGCCGTATCCAGCCACGTGTGGCGATCCTCAAGCCGCTTTCTTCGGCCATTTCGATTGGCTCTGGCTGGCCGTTTGGCGCCGAGGGGCCTATCATTATGACGGGCGGCGCGTTTGGCTCGCTGATCGCGCAGTTTCTGCGGCTGACGAGCGCCGAACGCAAGACGCTGCTAGTGGCGGGCGCGGCGGCTGGCATGTCAGCGACATTCTCAGCCCCGGTCGCCGCGACGATGCTTGCTGTCGAATTGCTGCTGTTTGAGTGGAAACCGCGCAGCCTCATTCCCGTTGCGATCGCCAGCGCCGTTGCGGCGGTTGCGCGCTTCTACCTCATCGGAGCGGGTCCACTCTTTCCGACGCCGCCGCACGCGGCATTTATTGGCATCGGGGGGCTGCTAGGATGCGTGCTGGTGGGCCTATTGGCGGGCGCGCTCTCTGCTGGGTTGACCCTTGCTGTCTACGCGGCTGAAGACATCTTCCAGCGGCTGCCGATTCACTGGATGTGGTGGCCCGCGATTGGTGGGCTGGTGATCGGGATAGGCGGGCTGATCGCTCCCCAGGCGCTCGGCGTCGGCTATTCCACGATTGGCGCGATGCTCCAGGGATCCATTGCCGTTGGGGCCGTCGTCGGCTTGCTGATCGTCAAAGCGATTATCTGGTCAGTCTCACTCGGCTCCGGCACATCTGGCGGCGTGCTTGCGCCGTTGCTGATGATGGGCGGCGCGCTAGGTGTCGCGCTCACGCCTGTTCTCCCACACGAGGGCGTCGGATTCTGGGCTATGGTTGCCATGGGGGCGATTCTTGGTGGGACGATGCGGTCGCCGTTTACCGGCGTCATCTTCACCCTGGAACTCACCCACGATATCAATGCGCTGCTGCCATTGCTGGTCGCCTGTGTGATAGCCCACGGATTCACTGTGCTGACACTGCGCCGCTCGATCCTCACAGAGAAGGTGAGCCGCCGCGGGTACCATTTGAGCCGCGAATATGCGGTCGATCCGCTGGAGATTCTTTTCGTACGTGAGGTCTTGCGCACGCAGGTGGTCGCGCTGGCCGCGAAGACACCGGTCCATGATCTAGAACAACATATCCAGGGCGATAGACGCCCGCGTGGCCAATATCTCTTCCCCGTGGTAGACGACGCCGGCCTGCTGGTCGGGGTGATCGCGCGCAGCGATATTGTGCGCGTTGCCCGGGATGCCGCTGCCACGGATTCGCAATTGAGCCTTGGCGATATCAAGATCAAGGAACCAGTGCTGGCCTACCCGGATGAGCCACTGCGTGTCGTCGTGCATCGGATGGCGGCGACGGGATTGACGCGCTTCCCCGTGGTCGAGCGCGATAACCCTCGCCAAATTGTCGGAATTGTTTCGCTGACCGATCTTCTCAAGGCGCGCATGCTTAATCTCGAGGCGGAACAGCGCCGAGAGCGCATTCTACCACTCCGCATAGCCTTTCCCCGGGCAATATCTCGCGCGCGGCAGCAAACCGCACCATCCGCAACATCTACTACATCCGAGACATCCGAGACTTCCGAAACGGCGGATGCGATACCCCGCCGATGATGCTGAAGGGCTAGGTACTATACGTTTATTTGGACGATGAGATATAGTGTATTCCGTTAGACGGATTCGACCGCTGGTATATTCGATAGCTTGCCAACTTCTGTGCCGATTGTCCGGGTTTGAACGGCATTGGCACGCTCTAGCGGACCGCACGCGCCGGGACTTCGTCACAACAGTCGCTCATGCTCACTCCGTCTCTCGTATACGGAAGTGGTACTGTAGCCTCATAGGCGTGAGGTCACGCGGATGAACACAGTATAATGCGATAAGCTGAGCGCGCGCGTTGCCAACGGAGGTAGCGGCAGGTCGGTTCTCAGGGAAGAGTCTGAATGTCCGAAGGACTCGCGGCCACGAAGGGACCAGGAGCATGCGTGAGTGGACGCTGGGCGCGTACCAGCTTGTGAAGCGCCTTGGCGAGGGTGGGATGGCGCAAGTCTATCTCGCCCGCGACGTGCGCCTTGGCCGCGAAGTGGCGGTCAAAGTGCTAGATCGTCGTCTGGCCGACCGCTCAGGTTTCCGCGATCGTTTCTTGCGCGAGGCTCGCGTGGCTGCCGCGCTCGATCACCCCAACATCGTGCCGTTGTATGACTTCGGCGAAGAGAGTGGCGTGCTGTACCTGGTGATGCCGTACGTCAGCGGCGGCAGCCTGCAAGATCAGTTGACGCGCACTCCGCTTGAGATGAGTGAGGTCGTGAATTATGGTTCGCAGTTGACCGACGCCCTCGCCTATGCGCACCAGCGTCATCTCGTCCACCGCGATGTCAAGCCCGCCAATATCCTCATTCATGCCGATGGCCGCTTGATGCTCTCGGATTTCGGTCTGGCGAAGATTCTCGATAGTGGACCCCAGTCGGCCGCCGCGCGCAATCATCCCGACGCCGGAACACCCGAATACATGGCTCCGGAACAGATAGAGGGGCGCACGGAGGCGCGCTCTGATATTTACGGTCTGGGTGTCGTCCTCTACCTCCTGATGACCGGACGATTGCCATTTGGCGGCTCGTCGTCGAATGCGGTGATGGAAGCACATCTCTATCGACTGCCAGAATCGCCACGACGACTCAATTCTCATGTAACATCGGCGTTGGAACTGGTGGTGATGCAATCGCTGGCAAAGCGGCCAGAAGATCGGTTCGCGACGGCGAGTGAGATGGGGGCAGCGCTGATGGCGGCATTGGTCGCTGGCGATGCCGCGCCGCTGCTCTTCGAGAATCCTATCTCGCCGCTGCCATACGCCAGTCTTCCGCCCATTTCAAAAGTCGGGTCGCAAAGTCCAATGTCGCCGCGAGCCTCAGGAGGGACTGAGTATCCTGGTAGTTCGCTTGCGACCGGACCCCATATCGTGCCGCCGGGGCACGCGTTCGGAACTCCAGCAGGTTCCTCGCCGCTTCCCGAGCTTCCGCCATCGCCATTGGGTTTCGGCGCGCCCATCTCGGCGCCAACCATCCAGACCTCTGGCGCGCATGGCAACTCAGGCAATTCATCCAACTCTGGCAACTCATCCTCGTCAGGGCGCAAGCCGTATCCCAGTGATATCGGCACCATCCCTATGGGAATATCGGGGCCACATGGGCTATCGCTCCCCACGGAGCAGGTGCCTACGGCGCCTGTTTCGCCGACGTCGCAATTGACCTACCGGGCCGGAGAAGTGGCGCGGTTGAGCGCGAGCCAGCCAACGGGATCGTTTTCGCATCGGCAGCACTCACTCTCTCAGCCCCCCAACTATGGCGTGAAATCGCCGATAACTCGGCCCGTTTCGCTAGAATCGTTTGAGGCTTCCGTACCGTCGAATCAGCGCCACGGTGGCTCTCGCCTTTGGATTGTCTGGGTGGCAATTCTGGCGGTGCTGCTGGTCGCAGCGCTTGTGCTCTTGCGCCTGGCTCAGACTGGGACGATATTCTCATTGTGACACATACATCGTTCCGCACTGCATCGCTTATACTGGCACCGTTTCCTACTGCAATGTGATACTGTTCACTTGACGGACGGATGGCTGCTCGCAATAGTCGCGCAGGATGATTTCCCGCGTGACTGACGCGTGGGCAGCACTCTCGTAGGCCGCAAAGTTCGGTTCCCAGTGAGGGTAATAGAGGTTAACAGATGGATGCCTCACGTCGTCCTCCGCATCGTAGACGGCATGTTTTTCGTCCGAAATCACTCCGCCTTCTCTGCCTGATGCTGCTCGCCGCCGCGGCACTTGCGCTCTCGACGGTGGCGCTCCTGCCGGGTGGCTACTCCTCGACAGATACGGTATATGGCGCCTCGCTGACTCACTTCGAGGCAACCACTGCCGTGTCGCCAACTTCGACGCAGCAAGCGGTGCCGCCAACCCTTTCGTTGGCGGTGCCGTCATCAGCCCAGGGTCCCGTCGGCGCACACGTCACCATCACCGGATCAAACTGGGGCACCGCCGATGTTGCGGTCGGCGCGGCTTCTCCCGGCGCATCGTGCGCTGATCAGAATAGCTGGGCACAGTCATTCTCCACCGTTCGTCCACGCTCGGACCAAACCATCGTCTTTTCGTTCGATTGGCCGCAAGGTCTTAACGTCACCAGCGGCGCTTACTCCATTTGCGCGGCGAATGCCGCGGGCACGGCGAACGTCACCTATCAGGTGTTGTCGACCTCGCCACCGTCGCTCGCGGTCGATCCGCTGACTCCGCATGCGGGTGATCTGGTGAAGGTGACGGGCGCGAACTTTGTCGGCTCTGGTCAGATCACGCTGACGGTAACCGACGGCCAGGGGAAGACCCGCGAATTGACCACGCTCTCCCCGGACGCTACCGGCGGCTTCACCCTCCAGTTTCAGCCGCGCCCGACCGATGTCGGCGACGAAGTCATGCACGCATTTTCTACCGGAACGCCGCAGGGAATGCGTCCCGCATTGAAGGCGGATGCAAAGTTGCATGTGCAGGTGGCGCTTACCCCCACGGTCGTCGTCACACCGACGACAGCTGTCTCGGGGGCTCCACCGCCGCCTCAGAATGGTGGTGGTTCGTCGAAGCTCCTGCTGGTGGTGCTGATCGTCGTATTCCTGTTGGCGCTGCTGGTTGTTGGCGGGGTTGTCGCCTATGTGGTGATGCGCCGACGCAACCGGCCCGGCGACGGTAGCCCGTACCAGTCAGGGCAATATGGCGGATATGGCGGATATGGCGGTTTCGGCGGCAGTGGCGCCGGATACGGTATGCCGGGCAACGTCTATAGCAATATGGGGCCGACAACCGGCTACGGACCCGGCGCTAGCGCGATGGGGGGCATGGACGACCCTGACTGGGATTCTCCAACGCAGGGGTATTACGGCGCGGGCGCTGCTGGTTGGCCAGAGTCGGATGAGCCTGATCCATCGTGGCGGCCGCGACCAATGACCGGGCAGTGGCGGGCGCAAGACGATCAGCCGGACGGCGCGTATGGTGGTTACGGCGCTGGCGGCAGTGGGCAGTATCCATCACCCGACCCGTGGGGCAATGGCGGCGGATCGCCTGAGCGACTGGGCCGGCCGAGTGGCTCCGGCCAGAGTTCTGGCGGAGGGTCACGCGGCGGCTACAATGGCTATCCACCGGCTGGCCCTGGTGGCTACCCGACGGAGTCTGGGCGCGCGCCGAATGATCGCGGGGGTAGCGGTCGTCGCGGATTAAACGGCGGGCAGCGCGGAGATACCCGTGACGATACAACTGGGCGATATCCCAATCAGCCCCCCGACGGTGACTGGTAAGGCTCCCACCCGCACAGCAGAACTTCCCCTGCAAAGCCTGGCTGGCTGAGCAGGGGATGTTCTGCTGTCATGCGACGAGGACTACGGTCGCGGCGAGAATCCGCGATGCGGATGTGGACCCGGCGTCGGCGTTGGGGCCGGGCGTTCCTCCACCAACTTGAGCGCTTCGGCGATAGCGCGTTCGAGTTGCGGATCTTTGCCTTCCATGTATGCCTGCGGCATAAACTCTACCTCGATGGTAGGGTCGGTGCCATAGTTCTCCACGCCCCAGCCGACATCGTTGAACCAGAAGCTGAACTCGGGCTGCGTCGTTACCGAGCCATCCGCTAGCGTGATGTACGGCTCGATGCCGATGACACCACCCCACGTGCGCATGCCGATCAGCGGGCCAAGACCGAGCATCTTGAACGCGTGGCTGAAGATATCGCCATCAGAACCCGCGTTTTCGTCGGTGAGCGCGACGAGTGGACCACGCGGCGACTGCAGCATATAGGGCTCCGCCGGGCCCCAGCGCTGAAAATCATACCCAAGGCGCTTGCGTGAGAGTTTTTCCAGGAGCAAGCCAGAGACCATGCCGCCACCATTGAAGCGGACGTCAACGATGAGGCCGTCGCGGTCGTGTTCCATCAGGAAGTAGCGGTGGAACTCCGAGACGCCGACGTAGGCCATATCGGGAATGTGGAGGTAGCCGACGCGCCCACCGGTCGCCTCATGGACCGCCCTACGGTTCGCCTCCACCCAGTCGCGGTACCGACCCGCGAAGCCATCTCCACTCGCGCGGACGATGACGCTGCGCTGCGCGCCGCCATCGGCTGGCTGCAGCAACACCTGTACCTCATGTCCGGCTTGATTGACGAGTAGCTGGTCGGGCAACTGATCTTTGGACACCGCCTGACCGTTGATGGCGAAGATGGCATCGCCTACCTGAGCGTTGACGCCAGGCGTGCGCAGCGGCGATGTTGACTCGGTATCCCAGGGGTCGCCCTCGACGATACGGGTAACGATGACCCGTCCGCTATCCGCATCCAGCCGCCAATCGATGCCCAGGTGACCCTGCGCGTATTCGGGATGCGGGCGATATTCGCCGCCCATCTCATAGGCGTGTGACGACCCAAGTTCGCCCTGCATTTCCCACAGCAGGTCTGAAAGTTCGCCCCTTGAGCCGACACGCGCAACCAGCGGCGCATACCGCTCGTAGATGGCCTTCCAGTCGACGCCACCCATGTCGGCGACCCAGAACTGTTCGCGCTGGAGACGCCATGCTTCAGCGAACATCTGGCGCCACTCAACCTCTGGCTGCACCGAGATCTTCACCCGATCGAGATCAATCCAGCCGGAATCGCGCCCTGGTTGACTGCCGCCCTCGCTCGACGGTTTCTCGCCAGCTTTTATCATGCGTAGCCGGTCCCCGGCGCGGTAGAGCACAGTCTTGCCGTCAGGAGTCACGGTAAAGTCGGTGACTTCCTCGACGAGGGGTTCATGCTTGAACGTCTCGAAGTTGTAGCCCTCAATGGTTCCCTTGGCGTCGGGAGTTCCGGGTACCCACGACTCGTTGAGCATCCCCTCGACGGGCGTGGTCAGGAAGAGAGCCCCCACGTGGCTGCCCATGATACGCTCGTAGCGGCCCTCTGGCACCGGGAAGGCGACGATACGGCTTGCGATGCCATCCACATCGATCTCGACAGGCTTTGGCGTGAGCGGCTGCTCATCCTTCTTCCCTTGCTCCAACTGTTGCTCTGCCTCGCTTTTCGGCGCCTGCGCCTTCGGAATGAAAGGCGATACGAGATCGCGACGGAGCGTCAACAGATATGGCCGCACACCCTTCGGGAACCCGCCATCAAAGAGCATATTGTCGAAGACGGGATCGAACGTACGCGCGCTCAGAAAGTAGAGAAAGCGCCCAGCCGGGTCGAACGCGGGCCGCATGTCGCGGAGCACCGGATCGGTGATCTGTCGAACCTCGCCAGTCTCGACCTGGCACAACTTGATAGCCGATTGTTGCGCGTTGATGCCAAACGCGTAGGCGATCCAGCGCCCATCAGGCGCCCAGGCGATCCCGCTGTTGATGCTCGCGAGTCCATTGCGGCCAAAGTCGGTTCGGTCGAGCGTGCGCACGCTTCCCTGATCCAGATCGGCCAGCAGCAACTCATTGCGATGGTTCATCATTGCCGCCTGGGATGCCGTGGGCGATGTGCGCAGCTCTACGACGTGGCCGATGTCCACTCCATCCAGCGCGCGTGGCGCCTGTGAGCCATCGGCGGTGAATACGGTCAGGCGCGGCTCTGTGCCGTCGTCGGCAACGGCGACCAGTTGCGTTCCGTTCGCCAGCCACTGCATGTGACGGTAGCGAACACCATCGCGCTCGCCATGTTGAAGCACCGGCCCATCCCAGTTGCCGAGGCTGAACGCCTTGCCTCTGGTCGTTACCGCGACCGCATGCCCCTTGGGGTGGATCGCCCACGAGTCCAGGTACCGCCCCGCCGGGACAAACTTGCGCGCGCGTTGCGTGCTTGCGCTGCCAAGCGAGACGTCCAGCCGGGTGGCGCCGCTGTTTGAGGGGTCGATCAGATACAGCTCTCCGCCGGCAAAGTACACGAGCCGCTTGCCATCGCTGGTGAGTCCGCGCGCGTAATACTCGGTCTGGTCGCTATGGCGGCGGATATCTTCCCCGGTTGCCAGACATGAGTAGACATTGCCAATGCCTTCGTGGTCGGAGATGAAGTAGACTCGGTCGCCGACCCAACATGGCGCGGTGATGTTGCTGTTGAGCCGGAGCAGCCGCTGGAACTCACCGCTGCCCGTGGCATCTACATAGAGATAGCCAGCAGTGCCACCACGATAGCGTTTCCAAAAAGCGGGCTCGCCGGTATTGCGACCGAGGACGACAGCCCCATGGGCACCGAAGGCGATGCTTTTGGCTGGCCCATAGGGCAAGGTGATCGTCGTGCCGCCAGTCGGCGCGACCTCATGCAGTGTGACGAACCGCCGCGACGGCTCGCCCGATGGGCTGGCATACACGATCGTCGAACCGTCTGGGCGCCAGCCGACGACCGCCGCGTTGCTTCCCTGATACGTCAGTCGCGTTGACTCGCCTCCGTCGGCTGGCATCACATAGACTTCCGCTGGTCCTTCAGAGAATCCTGTGAATGCGATGAGGCGACCGTCTGGCGAGAAACGGACGTTGCGCGCTTCGGCTACGCCAGCGGTCAGCCGTTCCGCGCGTCCACCCGTGGCCGGGACCCGCCAAAGATCGTCACCAGCGGTGAACACGATTGTGTCGTCCGCGATTGTCGGAAACCGTAGATACCCGCGAACTGCCATGCTTGTTTCCCTTCCCATCATGATCCCATCATGAAAATGGCATGCCTCTGGCGCATGCCTTCTCTGACTGTAAGTGCAATCTTCAGTGAGTGTCAACGTTCGCGCGGCTCTCTGAAGTTATGATCGGTACGTCGACGGAATGGCCGCGAACACGACACACAACCATGGGGACGTGGTACCGTAAACAAACAGGATAGGCGGGGACCATGCGGAGAGGACGGGTTTGTATGCGCGTGTCCCATTGCGGAGGATTGTATGCGATTTAGCTCGGCGCGGTCGTATATTTCGCTCTCGATTGCCGCTGCGGTAGTGACCATGGCGCTCAAGTTCGTAGCCTACGGCCTGACCCATTCGGTCGGTCTGCTGTCTGATGCGCTTGAGTCGCTCGTCAATCTGGCGGCGGCGCTCATTGCGTTCTGGGCGCTGACACTCGCCGCGCGTCCAGCCGATGAGGAACACCGTTACGGACATTCGAAGGCGGAGTACTTTGCCAGTGGTATCGAGGGCGCATTGATTGTGCTTGCGGCGGTCAGCATTGGGTTCGCGGCGGTTCCACGGTTGATGCATCCACGGCCGCTGGAGCAAGTGGGCATCGGCCTGGCCCTTGCGGTGGTGGGCGCGGCGATCAATGGTGGTGTCGCGCTCGTGTTAGGGCAGGCCGGCCGGGGGCTACGCTCCGTCTCGTTGCAGGCAGACTCGCGTCACCTGATGACGGATGTTTGGACGACCTGCGGGGTGCTTGTCGGCGTGGCGCTGGTGGGAATCACTGGCTGGCTTGTGCTCGATCCGATTATCGCGCTGCTTGTCGCGGCCAACATCGTCTGGACGGGTGTGAAACTGGTGCGCGAGAGCGGCCTAGGCTTGATGGATACGGCGCTGCCAGTGGCAGATCAGCACGTCATTTCCCACGTGCAGGATTCCTTTCGCGAACGAGGCATCGATTTCCATGCGTTGCGCACTCGCCGGTCAGGCTCGCGTCGCTTCGTTTCAATGCACGTGCTGGTGCCGGGCAACTGGACGGTGCAGCAGGGACATGATTTGTGCGAAGCGGTCGAGATGGCCTTACACGAGGCAATGCCCGAAACGACGGTCTTCACCCACCTGGAGCCACTTGAAGATCCCGCCGCCTGGCAGGATACTGAACTGGACCGGCAGTCCGGTGATGTCAGGTCGCAGTTGTAGCCCTCGAGATTTTTGGCGGTCCTGAAGGCCAGAGGAACACGCGTTGAAACGCCTCTTTCATGTCTCATACTGGGTCGTGCTGTATCGTTGTAGAATGCTTCAGCGCAGGCGGCAAGTGGATACGGCAAGCTACGCAGAGGCTCCTGAGAGATGCCGCGCGAGCTAGCAGTAGCGAGCGCTAGAGGGGGATTGGCATGCCATCCAATGACCAGAACGACCCCAACAGCGATCGCACCTTCGCGTTCGCCCTCTTCGCCGACTATTACCAGCTCTATGTTGAGGATTGCCAGCTCGCCAGCGAGCTGGACCAACGGGACGACGAGGATCCTGGCGTACACGTCGCGCGGATTGACGCGCACGTGGCCGCCGTCTTGAGTCCCGAGGCCTATACACGCCAGTTGGGAGTGACGCACGGGACGCTGTGCATCTTGACCGCGCGCAATGTCACGGTGCCTCTGACCATTCGCCTCCGAGCAGACGCGCCAGCCGACGACTTCACATCATGGGACCGTGTGGTTGAGGCGCGCTTCGATGTGCTCTCAGGCTGCATCGTGGTCCATGGACCGAGTGACTACTTTCCCGAGGCACCGCGCATCGCCGTCGCGCCAGGCGTTTATCGTGCTCGCGTGTCCTATGGCGGCCTCGCCACGGTCAGTGCAGATGGGATGGGGGGGAAGGAGCAATACCGCGTCGAGTTGTGGCCCGACCTCGCCGTGAGCGCCGAGCCCCTGGTGCTGTATCCACAGGTCACT
>DAHUXT010000122.1 GCA_027307065.1 Ktedonobacteria bacterium | reverse complement strand
AGAGGCTTGGCGCAGAGGTAGTTCCTGGCGACCAACGTGATCCGCAATCGCTCGCCGCCGCCTGCAACGGAATAGACGCTGTATTTACCGCTTCACATGCCTTCAATGGCAAGGGTGACAACGATTCCCGCGTAGTAGACGACAGAGGAAACCGGAATTTGATCGACGCCGCACGCGCGGCTGGCGTGCGACTGGTCGTCTATACTTCCATCCTCGGCGCGCGGCCCAATCATCCTGTTGATATGTATCGTTACAAGTATGCCACCGAACAATACCTGCGCGGGTCGGGACTCGAATGCACGATTCTGCGCCCCGCGCCATTCATGGAGACCTGGCTGGAGATCCTGGGCAATTCGGTCATCAAGCGCGGCACAGCGATGGTCTTTGGTACGGGCACGAACCCCATCAACTTCGTCTCGGTCGACGACGTCGCCAGTATTGCGGTGCGAGCGATCGAAGATCGACAGGCCCTCGGCAAGATCGTTGAGGTCGGTGGCCCCGAAAACATGTCTCAGATGCACTTCGTGCGGGTCATCCAGCAGGCGACCGGGCGATCAGTGAAAATACGCCACATACCGTTGCCGATGATGCGCATCATGCGCGTCGCCACGCAGCGGATCAATCCGGTCTTCAGTCGCATGACGCTGGCGGGCATCATCATGGACACCGAAGACATGACGCTCGACCCCGCCAACATGCTCAAACTCTTCCCAATGCACCTGACAAGCCTGAAGGAGGTAGTTGCCCGGCGGTTCAGTGCCACGAGCGAGAGCCAGCCGGTGACGCCAGAACGCGCATTGTAACGGCCAGGTGGCCCTCGGAAGTTCGCGGAGGTACAATAGCGGCAGACGTGCGCGCCATGCATTGGTTGGCGCTCATTTGCAGGAGATGCCACGGATGTCTGCCGCTCGCCAGAGGCTGTCACGCCGGCCATTCATGCAGCACGACCGCCCATTCTTCTTCGCGCATCGCGGTGGATCGTTGCTGCGACCTGAAAACACGCTGCCTGCCTTCGAGCACGGCATGTCGTTCGGCGCGGATGCCCTTGAACTGGACATTCAACAGACGAGCGACGGCGAGTTAGTGGTCATCCATGATCCGACGCTCGACCGCACCACCAGTGGCAGTGGCGCGGTAGCGGCGTATAGCCTCGACGACCTACGCCGCGTCGATGCGGGCTACAGGTTCACCACCGATGACGGGGCCACGTTTCCGTTCAGGGGCCAGGGAATCACCATACCTACGTTGCGCGCGATCTTCGAGCGATTCCCCGCAACGCGCATCAACATCGATTTGAAGGAAAGCACCCCAGACCGTGAGGAACGCCTGAGGCGGTTGATCCAGGAATTCGAGGCGGAAGATCGCATCTGTGCTGGCTGTTTCGACCACGCCGCCCTGGCGCGATTTCGCCGATTGACGGACAGCCACGTCGCGACCTCGGCCAGCCCACGAGAGGTGCGCAACTTCCTCATCGCCGCCCTCTCCCATACCACGAGTTGGCTACGTCCCGGATATGATGCGCTTCAGGTGCCAGACACGTACGGCTCAATTCGCATCATCTCGCGCACGACGGTCGAGGCGGCGCACCGCGTCGGCCTCGATGTGCACGTCTGGACCGTCGACGAGCGCGCCCATATGGAGGCGTTACTGGCGCTCGGCGTCGACGGGCTGATGACCGATCGTCCCGACGTGCTGGCCGAGGTGCTGGCGACCGTGGCGGCTCCCCCAGAGTGACGGCGTGCCCAACTACGTTGGCGAGTCATGCGTCTGTGCATCTGGGTGTGGTCTTCTAGAAAATCTCTAACAGAAATCTAACTTGACGCTGCCGCCACTTCGTGACACAATTGTCAGTGATTGACAAACCGTTCATCTCACCTATTCCCAAAATAGGAATGTACATGACACTTCACGCCGCAACGCCCACATTGAAGGAGCGCCAGCGGCAAGAACGCGAGCGACTCATACTTCGGGCAGCTGGTGAAGTGCTCGCGGACCAAGGATATGATGGCATGTCGATGGAAGACGTTGCCAGCCGTGTAGGTATCTCGCGCGCGGCAATCTATCTGCACTTTCCCAGCAAAGAGGATCTCGTGTTCGCGCTTTTGGGGCGCGGCATACAGATGTTCGCCGAGAGCGTAGACGACATTTTCGCGAGCGGGTTGACGCCACGCGAGAAAGTGCGCGCTATCATCGAACATTCGTATGGCGGCATGGCGCAGCCGTCGTTTCGCTTCTTCAATGCTGTGCTGCAGAGCCCAACATTCCTGAGCAAAATGACCGAGCGGCAACGAACTATGCGCGACGTGTGGAACCCGATACAGCAGCGTCTCACCGACGTGCTCGACGAGGGCAAGCGCAGCGGAGACTTCGATACTGAAATGCCGACATCGCTGATGGTCAGCCTGTTGTCAGGCCTGCTGACGCCATTCACCTTCAAGCAGATGGTGGAGCAGGAAGGCATGCCGCTACCGGAAGTCGTCAATTTTCTCAGCCGCTATTTCTTGAAGGGCATTGCACCCAGCCAGCCAGATGACCTCCCAGAGACGAGGCGACCGGCGCATTGACAAATACGATACAATAAGATATATCTTATTCAATAATACGAGATGTGCCTGCTATGCCGTTGCTGCCGCCAACCTGTACCATGTGCTTGCCTCGCCCAGCGTGGCGTAGAGTGGAGACTGTATGATTCGACTGTTCCGGTTTCTCAAACCGTATCGCGCGCTCATCGCGCTGGTGCTGGTACTTGCATTTCTGCAATCGCTGGCGAACCTCTACTTACCGACGCTGATGGCCGACATCGTCGACAACGGCATCGTCAACGGCGACAACGACTACATCATGCGGGTCGGCGGCGTGATGTTGCTCATTACCTTCGGCGGCACGCTCTGCGCGATTCTCGGCGCGTACTTTGCCGCGCGTGTGGCGGTCGGCTTCGGCCGCAGTGTTCGCCGCAACTTGTTTTCGCATGTCGAGCGCTTTTCGCTTCACGAGTTCGATACCGTCAGCACTGCCTCGCTGATCACACGCACTACCAACGACACCAACCAGGTGCAGCAGGTGCTGGTCATCTTGCTGACGATGATGGTCACCGCGCCAATGATGGCCATTGGCGGCATCATTATGGCGCTTGGCCAGGATCGCACGCTCGCCTGGATTCTGGTGGTCGTCGTGCCTATTCTGGTGGTTGCGATTCTGCTGCTGATGAACACGGCCATCCCGCTCTTCACGACGTTGCAGAAGAAGCTCGACCGGCTCAATCTCATTCTCGACGAGGGGTTGACCGGCACCCGCGTCATTCGCGCCTTCGATCGCAACGCGCACGAGGAAGAACGTTTCGATGTGGCCAACCGCGACCTGACCAATGTTGCCATCACCGTGAATCGCATCGTCGCGGCACTCTGGCCACTGATGATGCTGGTGCTCAACATCTCTACCGTGGCCATTGTCTGGTTCGGCGCCATACGCATTGCGAATGGCGAGATGAAGGTTGGCGCGCTGATCGCCTTCATGCAATACGCCATGCAGATTCTCTTTGCCATGCTGATGCTTTCGGCGATGTTCATCATGTTGCCACGCGCAGCCGCTTCCGCCACGCGCATTAATGAGGTGCTGGCGATAGCTCCAGAGATTCAAGACGCCGACGACCTGCGCCACTCGCGTCAGACATCGGGCACCGTCGAATTCGAGAACGTCACGTTTAGCTATCCCGGAGCGGAGGAGCCCGCGCTCTCGCATATTTCGTTTCGCGCACTTCCTGGGCAGGTGACGGCCGTCATCGGTGGCACCGGGGCGGGCAAGTCAACCCTCACCGCGCTGATCCCGCGCTTCTACGATGTCGATAGCGGGCGCGTGCTGGTAGACGGCGTGGATGTGCGCAACCTCTCCCAGGAGGAATTACGCGCCAAAATCGGGCTGGTGCCACAGACAGCTGTGCTCTTCTCGGGAACGGTGGCTGAAAACATACGCTATGGCAATGAGAACGCCTCAGACGAGGACATCCGCCATGCCGCCGACGTCGCCCAGGCATCCGAGTTTGTGCTCGCGATGAATGACGGCTTCGACTCCATGATCGCCCAGGGCGGCGTCAACGTATCCGGTGGTCAGAAGCAGCGCCTCTCGATTGCCCGCGCGCTGGTACGCAAACCCGAAATCTACATCTTCGACGACAGCTTCTCGGCGCTCGACTACGCCACCGACGCGAAATTGCGCGCGTCCTTGCGGCACGAGACGACACAGTCAACCGTGCTCATCGTGGCGCAGCGCGTCAGCACCATCATCGACGCCGACCAGATTATCGTCCTCGACGAGGGACACGTCGTGGATATCGGCTCGCACCGCGACCTGATGGAGCGGAGCGAGGTCTATCGCGAGATTGTCCTGTCACAGCTCTCGGCGGAGGAAGTCGCATGAGCCAAAATCGCACTATGCCGGCACAACGGGGAGGCAATCCCGGCCCAATGATGTTTGGAGGCCGTGGTGGCTTCGGCATGCCGACCCAGAAAGCCAACAATTTCCGCGGCACGCTGTGGCGGCTGATCGGCTACTTCCGTCCGCAGAAATATCAATTGATCGCGGTGCTGGCGGCGGCTATTCTCAGCGCCGTGTTTAACATCATCGGCCCGAAGATTCTCGGACTGGCAATTACCAAGCTGTTCGAGGGGTTCGTATTGAAGATGCGCCATGTGCCTGGCGCCAGCATTGACTTCGCCTATATCGATCGTATCCTGCTGATTTTGGCTGGACTGTACATTATCAGCTCGATATTCGGCTATGTGCAGCAGTACATCATGGCAGGTGTCGCCCAGAAGACGGTCTACCGGATGCGTCGTCAGGTGGACGAGAAACTGGCGCGCCTCCCACTCAGGTACTACGACTCGCGGACGCACGGCGAAATTCTTAGCCGCGCCGTCAACGACATGGATAACATCAGCAGCACCTTGCAGCAAAACCTGACGCAACTCATCACCTCGGTGGTGACGGTTGTCGGCGTGGTCGTGCTGATGCTGACCATCAGTCCGCTGCTGACCCTTGTGGTAGCGGTAACGTTGCCGCTGAGCATCTTCGTAACCACGCTGATCGCCAAACGCTCGCAGACCTATTTCGCGCGGCAGCAGCGGGAACTTGGCGCGCTGAATGGCCATGTCGAGGAGATGTACAACGGCCATAAAATCGTCAAGGCATTCGGTGGCGAGACGAAGTCGATCGCTACGTTCAATGAACGCAACGACCAACTCTACGAAGCGGGCTGGCGCGCGCAGTTCGTCTCCGGCATGATCATGCCGCTGATGATGAGCATCGGCAACGTCGGCTACGTCTTCGTCGCGGTAATCGGCGGCATCATGGTGACCCACGGCTCGATTCAGTTGGGCGACATCCAGGCGTTCATCCAGTATTCGCGCCAGTTCACCCAGCCAATCACTCAGCTTGCCGCGATCACCAACTCGATCCAATTGACCATCGCGTCCGCGGAGCGCGTCTTCGAACTGCTCGATGCGACTGAGGAGACGCCTGATCTCGTGCCAGCCGCGGAGATTAGCGAACCACGGGGCGCGGTCGAGTTCGCGCACGCAAACTTCGGCTACAGCGCGGACGCGCCGCTGATCGAAGATATGAATATTCATGTCACGCCTGGCCAGACGATAGCGATTGTCGGGCCAACGGGCGCGGGCAAAACAACACTGGTAAACCTGCTGATGCGCTTCTACGATCTCGACAGCGGTCGCATTCTGGTGGATGGCGTCGACACCCGGCACATGCGGCGCGGCGATCTGCGGCGCATGTTCGGCATGGTGCTGCAGGATACCTGGCTCTTCACCGGCACTATCCGCGAGAACATCGCCTACGGACGCGAGAGCGCCACCGAGGCGGAGATCGTGCAGGCGGCGGTCGCCTCGCAAGCGGACCACTTTATTCGCACGCTGCCGGAAAGCTACGATACGGTGCTGAACCAGGACGCGACGAACCTCTCGCAGGGCCAGAAGCAGCTTCTGACGATTGCGCGAGCAGTGCTGGCCGACCCGGAGATACTCATCCTCGACGAGGCCACAAGCAGCGTCGACACCCGGACCGAGGTGCTGATCCAGAAAGCGATGCGGGAACTGATGAAGGGGCGCACGAGCTTCGTCATTGCCCATCGGCTCTCGACCATCCGCGACGCCGACATGATCCTGGTGATGAACCATGGCCGAATTATCGAGCAAGGCACGCATCCCGAACTGCTGGCAAAGGGCGGCTTCTATGCCAACCTCTACAACAGCCAGTTCGCGGCGCAAGAGCAGGTGCAGGACGCGCTCGCGCAATAACACCCGACATTAGCCATCTGAGGCGCGGCAGTGACATCACCCACGTTGCTGCCGCGTCGCGCTATCGTTACGCCAATGCGGCCTGACACACGCGCTACGGCCGATATAGTGGGACCGATATGACGGTGGCATGGCCCCAAGCGCAGCTATCATTATGAGGCGCGCAAACGGGCAAGGAATACCCTCATGCGGTGGCATCCAGAGGGATACCGTTACATGAGGGTTTGCGTGTTGATTTGAGCGGATTGCCATTATCGGCTAAGCACCGGCCAGCGAGTTACGCTGCATTGATCGAGGCGCTGCCAGCGCTGACACGGATAGTGATAGTGCCGGTAGGATTGGGGTTCAGATCACCATCGACGGTGACATGCGCCGCATCGTGATTCTGCGAGACATTCCAACCATTCACCTCCACACTTCCAGCCGACGCCGAGGCAGTCAGGTGAGCACTCGTATCATGCGGCAGGGTCACATCGGCTGATCCAGCGTTGACTTCGACGAGCAAAGACGCATGAGGCTGGAGTGCGCCATCGACACTAAGGCTACCCGCGTTGACCCGCAACGATGAGCCTGTGGCCATCGTCATATTGCTGAGTTCTGCATTACCCGCGTTGATTTGGGCAGTGAGCTTACCGGTCAGACCGGAGGCATCGACCGAGCCAGCATCCTCGAAGACACTCAAGTTGGTATTGGATGGCACCGTCACCGTAATATCAACCGCGCGCGAATAGAAGAGATGCCATCCAAAATCTCTTGAGTCGTCTTCGCGAATATTGACCAGGTTACCGCTCTGGGATGTCGTGACGTTTATGGCGTTCAGGTCGCTCTGCGCCTGAGCATGTGTCAGCGCGCGAACCTGCTTGACCACATGCACTGTAATCTGACCGTCGCCAACTGGATTAACGTGCACGCTGCCCGCGGCGCCGTGGATGACGAGCGTCGGCACGCCACTGACGCGAAACGTTTTGTCGACGGTCGCGGTGGCTGGCGTGCTGCTGAACGACACCGCGGCCAACACTGCGGAAATGCCACCACACAACACCGCGAGCACGACGAAGGCGATGAGCAGTACACCAATCCAGCGGACAACATTCGACGGGCGATACCTCTCCGGAGCCGGTCTGCCATTGCCATAGGCAGGACCATCGTGTCTATATTCTTCTTCATACGGAAGCTCGCGTGGCGGACGCTCGATACCATAGTTGTCAGTGGAAGGGCCGCCGGAATACATGTTGTTGCTCATGATCTCTGCTCCTCAAATCGATTATGCACCTGTTCAATAGGTGATCCTTCATTGGCCATTCAGAGTATGCAGTCCAAGTGTGTGTGATTTGTGACAAATGTGTGGCGAACTCGCAGCATGTTTGTAGCGGGCGGCATTGGGAGGCAGAAACAGCGTAAGCGTCAAAGGACGAGGCGATAGCCAACACCCCAAACGGTAACAATATTGTCGCCGAGAGGGCCGAGTTTCTTGCGTAGACGCGTGATGTGGGTATCCACTGTTCGGTCGAAGCCATCATACTCATAGCCCCAGATGCGCTCGACCAAGAACTCCCGGCTGAACGCCCGTCCGGGATGCCCGGCAAACAGCAACAGGAGCTCGAACTCTTTGGGAGTGAGGTCAAGTTCGACGCCATCGAGCGAGGCCACGTGCATCGACGGCTCTACCTTCAACGGGCCACGGATGATCGTATCGGACACGTCCGCGGGCGCCGGAGCAGAGGAGCCAGCCGCCGATAGTGTACCCGCAGGCGCTTGGTCGCCCGCCAGCATGCCCTGCGCATCGAGGGTGACGCGGCGCAACAACGCGCGAATGCGCGCCAGCAATTCGCGCATGCTGAACGGCTTGACGAGGTAATCATCCGCGCCGACCTCCAGCCCCAACACCCGGTCGATTTCCTCCGAGCGGGCGGTCAGCATAAGGATCGGCATGAGATGGGATTGGCGCACACGCCGACACACGGCGAGACCCTCCATTCCAGGCAGCATCCAGTCGAGGACAAGTAACTGCGGATTGTGTTGCTCGACAAGAGCAAGCGCCGAAGGGCCGTCGAAGGCCTGTACGACGGTGTGATCGTCTCCTTCAAGGTGCCCTTTGATAAGGTTGGAGAGGTCTACTTCATCTTCGACCAGCAAAATGGTCGCCATCGCGCATATCCTCCCCTTGGGTGGCGGGCTATCGCCGACCGCATGGGGAAAGTATATCACTCACGCCGGGCGCAGTACGATGCTGAATCGGCTGCCTTCACCGGGGGCACTGGCGACGCTGACGATCCCCCCCATAGCCTGCACGAGATCGCGCGCAATGGAGAGTCCAAGGCCAAAACCGCCGGTGGCGCGTGAACGCGAGGCGTCGGCACGGTAGAAGCGGTCGAAGATGCGGTCGAGTTCGTCAGCCGGGATGCCAATGCCGGTATCGGCCACGACGATTTCGATGCGCCCGTCATCGGTCTGGCTGAGGCTAAGGGAGACGATACCACCGGCTGGCGTGTACACAATGGCGTTACGCGCGAGATTGAGCAGCACCTGCACGAGCCGGTCACGATCGGCCAGTGCCGCAGGAAGTTCAGGCGGAATGGTGCGCACCAGCGTCACCTGGCGGTCGCGTTTGGCAAGCGGCGCGAGCGCCTGGTACACTTCTTCGACCACATCACCAACCGAGACAGGGCGTACATCGAGTTTGAGTTCGTTGGCGTCCATCCGTGCCAGCGCCAACAAATCGTCGATCAGAGAACTCAAGCGGTCAGCTTCACGCGCAACGATCTCCAGATAGTGCCTGGAAGTCTCCTCGCCAATGTCCTGGCCATTCGCCATCAGCAGAGTCTCGACATGACCTGAGATATTGGCAATAGGCGTGCGTAATTCGTGTGAGACATTGACGATAAGCTCGCGCCTGCTTTGGTCGGCGCGCTCGGCGCGTGTCCGCTCGCGTACCGCTGTCGCTCTTGCTTCACCCAGTCGCAGTGCAGTGTCGCTCATGCCGAGCATCAGACGCGCGAATTGCCCCCAGATAGAGGCGATCCCGTTGCACGCATGAAGCGCGACGAACAGGAGAAGAAAACCCACGGCACTGAACACGACCGTCACCAGGCCGAAGAGCGGAACATTGTCGCCACTGATGGTGAAACCGGGACCAAGCCTGATAGCGAATTGATGCGCCAGGTCGCTATTCAGCGCGAGGATGCCCACGTAGGACAGTGGACTGAGGATGAGGCTGACGGCAAACGAAAGCACAGTGAGCACACCAACGAAGCTGAACAGGCCAAACGGGAACTTCAGCAGCAGGTAGGCGAGGCTCTTCCAGGTGACGGGATTGCGCAGCAGGCCAACGAGGCGACTCCAGATGCCGGCCGTCGGCTGTGGCGGCACGGACATCGGCGCGATGCGGACGTTGAGCCACCACATGGTCAGTTCCCGCTCGAAACTCGCGAAGCCCCACCATGCGAGCGTGATGATGATCAGGATGACGAATCCGACCCCTATGAGTGCGGTGCCGACGCCAACGGAGATGCCAATGATAAGCATGAGGAAGTAGAGGAGTCCCAGCGGAAAGGCAATAATGAGATACGCCAGATTGAAATACGTTTGTTGGCGCGCGACGACTTTCGGCAGAGCACCAAGAGGGGGCCGACGTGAGGGATAGCGACGTTGTAACCGGTCGAATTGATAGTCCATAGTCCACGTGGCCCTTTGTGCGATAAGTTCCTGGTACGTTCTGGCGATAGTATAGCGTCGCTATTCGTCGCAAGTGTGCCAAAAGTGTTGCGAAATCCGCTCGGCTTGGGATGACCGATGTGATTGGCCCGTACGTACACGTCATCATGATCGCGCCAGCCTGCACGATGTGTCTATCCTGCTGGGCGGACCTGGGACGTTCGGTACGCTTATTCACCTTTAGTGCGAACACATCCACGCCTGGCCGCCTGCTTCATCTCTTGCAAGAGCCAAGGGAGCAGAAAAATGATGGCGGGAGGGGTTGGGAGCATGAGTCACATCTCCCCGCAGTCTCGCCTCTCCACGTGAACATTCCTCCAAAGCTGCCAAGAGCGGTAGTTGTACAACGACCAGCGCGCCCCCGTCCCTCAACCGCCGTATTCATCCTCATACAACCGATACATCCGTAGACTCTGGAAATATCGGCTCTGCTGGTAAGATGCCTTCTACAGTGCTCAACCAGCAGGTTGGCGTGAGCGACTCGAAGGCAGTACGCGCGGCATGGTG
>DAHUXT010000121.1 GCA_027307065.1 Ktedonobacteria bacterium | reverse complement strand
GATACAACGGGTTTCGTCTGCCTGGTGCACGACGCCATCAGGGCTGATGAGAATCGCCTGCGCCGGGCAGACCTGCGCGCAGGGAGCTACCGGCTCTTCACAGTGCATACAGAGTGTCGGCGAGGTAGCGACCGTAGACTCGCGGTTGATGTAGTCGATGAAGATCATACTCTCGCCCTTGTGCGTGTCGCACTCGCGGCATGCCGCCACACACGATCGGCAGCCAATGCAGCGCGACGGGTCGAGAAAGATTCGCTTTACCGCCATAACGTCTCCCTATTCGTCTCTCGGTCATCTTAGCGTACCGCTGGCCCCTGCGACTCACCAGTGCTCGGCAGGCGGCGTCGGCGTCCACGGGCGGCTCGCAACCGCGCCGGATCAACGCCTTCCGCCCAGTCTGGCTTGTGCACGGCCTTCGTCACCGACGCCGCACAGACCTTATATTCGGGAATCTTGTTCATCGGTTCGAGCACCGGATTTGTCAGGATATTCGCCGCCTGTGAATGGCCGTAGTGATAGGGGATGAACACCGTATCGGGCCGGATGGACTTCACCACCAGCGCCGGAACAGTCATCTCGCCGCGGCGCGTGCGCACGGTGACCCAGTCGTTATCGCTGATGCCAAGCTGCTCCGCGGTGCGCTCGTGGATCTCCACCCATGGGTACGGCGCCTCCTCCAGCAGGAAGGGCGTGCGGCGCGTCTGGTTGCCGGAGAGGTAGTGATAGATCACGCGGCCAGTCGTCAGCACCAGCGGATACTCCGCATCTGGCTCCTCTGCGGGCGGCAGGTAGGTGATTGGATGGAACCGCGCCTTGCCGTCGGCGAAGCCAAAACGATCTTCATAGAGCCGTGGCGTTCCAGGATCTTCCTCCGTTGGGCACGGCCAAAAGACGCCATTCTGCCGGTCGATCTTCTCGTAGGTGATGCCGAAATAGTCGGCCTTCGCACCCTTGGTGGCGACACGCAGCTCATCGAAGATCTCACGCGCGGACTGATAGGGGAAATATTGTCCTTTGCCCAGCCGTCGCGCCAATTCGCAGACAATTTCCCAGTCACGGCGCGCGCCCGGTGGCGGGTCTACCGCCTGGTTATACTTGATGACACGCCCTTCCAGGTTGGTCGACGTGCCTTCGTCCTCGCACCAGACGTTGCCCGGCAGCACCACGTCCGCCAGTTCGCACGTCTCGGAGAAGAAGAAGTCGCAGACCACGAAGAAATCAAGGGCACGCAGCGCCCGTTCGGTCGTGTGCTGGTCGGGAAGCGAGACCATCGGATTCGAGCAGATCATGAAGCAGCTGCGAATCTCGCCGCGCTCCATCGCCGGAATCATCAGCGTCGCCGCATAACCCGCGTGTGGCATATCCTTTTCGTCGATGCCCCAGACCGATGCGATATAGGCCCGGTCTTCGGGATTCTCGATCTCGCGCTCGCCCGGCAGTTGCGAGGCTTTCTGGCCCATCTCTCGGCCACCCTGCCCGTTGCCCTGGCCAGTCAGCGTCATATAGCCCGCGCCTGGCCGCCCGAAGTTGCCCGTGGCCAGCGCCAGATTCACCGCCGCGACGCCGTTATCCACGCCCTTGCTCTGATGCTCCAATCCACGCGCCGTGTAGAGCATCGCCGCCTTTGCTCCCCCATAGAGCCGCGCCGCCTCGATGATCGTTTCGGCCCGCAGCCCGCAGACCTTTGCCACCCGCTCAGGGGGATATTGCTCGACCAGCGCCTTCACCTCGTCCCAGCCGGTCGTGCGGCTGGCGATGAATTCTTCGTCCACCAGCCCTTCACGGAGCACGACATGCAGCATGGCGTTGAGCAGCGCGGAATCGGTGCCGGAGCGCAGCGGCAGGAAGACATCGGCGGTGCGGGCAATCGGCGTCTGGCGTGGATCAGCCACGATCAGCTTCGCGCCACGGTCGCGCGCCTGCCAGAGCCAACTGGTGACAATCGGGAAGCACTCGCCCACGTTCGCACCGATGACGAAGATGACGTCGGAGTGTAGCATGTCGCTGATGGGGTTGGCGGCGCGGTCGATGCCGAGCGAACGGTCATTGGCTCCCGTCGCCGACGACATGCAGAGCCGCCCGTTATAGTCGCAGTGGCGCGTCTCCAGACCGACACGCGCAAACTTGCCCATCAGATAGCACTTCTCGTTCGTCATGGACGAGCCGCTATAGACCGCGACGGCATCTTTGCCGTGCTCCCCCTGGATTGCGCGAAAGCGGCGGGCAATCGTATCGAGCGCTTCATCCCAGCTTACCGGCTCCAGCGGACTATTCTTGCCGTTCCGACGCATCAGTGGCGAGGTGAGCCGGTCGGGATGATTCACCGTCTGATAGACTGTCGTGCCTTTCGGACAGAGCATGCCACGGTTGACCGGGAAGTCGTAGCGCGGCTCGACGCCCACCACCTTGCCACCCGCAACCTTGAGATTCATCCCACATTGCACCCCGCAATAGCAGCAGTGCGTTGGCACATAGCGCTCTACCTCGTCATCC
Source organism: Ktedonobacteria bacterium (assembly GCA_027307065.1). GTDB lineage: Bacteria > Chloroflexota > Ktedonobacteria > Ktedonobacterales > JADMIN01 > DAHUXT01. The sequence continues at coordinate 8,033 of DAHUXT010000121.1, read as the reverse complement.
GAGCGCCACGGTGTCGCCGCGCTCTCGTGGAAGTCGTAGGTGTCGCGCTGTTTGTCGTGAAAGATGCCTTTATCAACGCTCATGGCATACGCTGCCTTCCCAGTGTAGTCCTGCGATTTCGGGTTCTCTAGCGGCCGCGAGATGGCCGCGCGCACCTACATGTGCCCAAACGAAACGCGCCTAGAGGAAGCGATTACCCTCGCTGCCCAGCGCTGCCAGATTCGCCTGCCCGCGCATCACCCGCTTGCAGTCCGGGCAAAAATCCTGCCACCAGACCCCCTGAGTGGCCGCATCTCGTGCCGCGCGGGTGGGCATAGCAGGCGCACCGTGCGTATCAGGCGCGGCATGCTCGTCGCTCACGGCATAATTCTGGCCAATGTCGAAGAGGGTGCGCTTCAGATCGGCGACGAAACGGGCAGGCGCGAATGGTTGGCCGCAGCGAGGACACTCGCGCTGGGTAGCGTCTTCGCCCGTGCGCCAGTAGAGTTCCACGCCGACGGTGGCTGGCCGCTCGATAATGTGGAAGAACTTGCCGAATGGCAGCGAGATCAGCCAGAGCACGACGACGGCCTCATGCGTGAGCGAGATGAACTGGTAATACGCGCCGCCGAAGAACATGCTGTCGGCGGTGAGCGCCAGGCCCGTGATGACGATGGCCAGCAGCAGCGCCAGCGGCACGATGTCGAAGCGGAACCGCTGCATGGCAATCAGCGCGAGATCGTGGAAGCGCCGATGAAACGCCAGAATCAAGCCGATCAGCAGCAGCGCCGCCGAAAAATCGAGCGCGTGATACAGCACGAAGCCGAGCGGCGAGTAGGGGTCAAACGCGAAGAACTGAAAGCCGAACACCCATATCTGGTGCTGGCCCTGGCCGTTCTGCGGCTGGGTGAAGCGCAGCCAGCCAAAGGTCAGCGGGAAGGTGATGAGGCACGAGATGACCACGCCCCAGAAGATGCACTGATGCGTAAACCAGCGATACCAGGCGCGCTTGCGGATGAACTGCTGTGTAAAGAGGTCGAGGATGGCGCGCGGAATGAGTGTGGTGTAGCGCCGGAAGTTTTCGAGCGAGAGAAACAGTTGCCAGCTGCGCCAGAAATAGCGACCCGTCTGCGGGCGCATCAGCCAGAATGTATATTTGTATGTCACGGCGGCGAGCGCGAAGATCGAGGCGACGGCGTAGCCGATCAGCGCGGAATCGAACCAGTGGAAGCCACGCGAGCCAAGCGCGATCAGCGCCACCAGAATCAATCCCGCCACAACGCCGAAGATGACCGCCGTGCCACGCTGCCCGAACTGTCTACGCATCTCGTCATCTCCTCCGGTGCGACACCGCCCATGATGGATTCACCCCGGGCTATCCCAGTGTATCTGGGTGAGTATGCCCCCAACTTCCCCTGTCTATTGTAATCCTCAGCGGCTGTGACAAAAGTCTCACGCTTTCCATCATAGCACGATGGAATCCGCACCCTGCATACCGTAACGTTCCGGTAACGGGCGGGCGTTATGCTAGACTCGGCACAGACAACAGGTCGGACATTGCCAGGAGAGGCTATGAACAGGGTCAAGCGAGCAGGGGATAGCGGCGGTTCGCTCCCAGCCAGGCGCGCGCGCGCGGATGAGCCACACCTGCGCGGCAAGACGCTGGTGGCCGCCCGTGCCATCTGGGTGATACTTGTCACCACCAATCTGGCGACGTTCATCGCTGGCGTTCCCAGCCTCTTCGCTGCCGCAAAGCAGGTCTGCCCTCAGGGTTGCAGTCTCGTGCCGCAGCAGCAAAAGGCGCTCGCGAACATCGGCATCAGTTTGCAGGCGTATGCCACACTGGTCGTCGTGTTCGCGTTGGTGATCGCGCTCGTCTCACTGGCAATGGGGATATTCGTCTTCTGGCGACGCCCCGACGACTGGATGGCGCTGATCGTCGCTTTGTTTCTGGCAGTCACCGCCACCGGCAACATCAGCGCGTTCAGCCAACCGAGCGGTCCATCCGCGAACTCCGTGTTGATGAACCTTGTCGTTCTCCTGCTGAGCCTGCCTCTCCGCGCGACGTATTACGGCACCTTCCTCCTCTTCCCTAGCGGTCGCTTTGTGCCGCGCTGGTCATGGATATTGCTGGTGGGGTGGGTCGTGTTCATCGTGGTCTTCGACACGCTGGGCAATACCTTTGGCTACCTGGCCATTGGCTATCTCATTCTCTATGCGAGCGCGATTGCCTGCCAAATATATCGCTATCGCTACGTCTCCAATGCGGTGCAGCGCCAACAGACAAAATTGGTGATCGTCGGGTTCGTGGGGTCGTTAGTGGCCAACCAGATCTTCTGGCAGACCAACAGCCTGCAGGCGCTCCAGTCAACGGTCTATGGCCCCTTCACCCTGCTCTTCTATCTGCTGACTCTGCTGGTGCTGCCGCTCTGTTTCTTCCTCGCGATCCAGCGCTACCGGCTCTACGAGATCGACGTGCTGATTCGGCGCACGCTTGTCTACGGCTCGCTCACCGTCATTTTGGCGGTAATCTATCTTGGCGGCGTCATTGGTCTGCAGACGCTTCTCAACGCTACTTTCCAGGCACATAGCGGCGCATCGCTCTCGCCGCCGGTCATCGTCGTCACCACACTAGTGATCGCCGCGCTCTTCCAGCCGTTGCGCTCGCGCATCCAGCGCGCGGTGGACCGGCGATTCTACCGCAGCAAGTTCGACGCCCACCGCGCCATCGAACAATTTGGCGCGTCACTGCGCCAGCAAGTCGATCTCCCAAACCTGACCGCGCAACTGATAACGGTCGTCCAGGAAACGATGGAGCCAGCGGAAATCTCCCTCTGGCTCTCGGAGAAAGCGGCTCCCCCGCCAAATAGTGTCGCGGAAGCGCGGTGATTCTTCTCGCCGTGTCTGCCTGCCGTCAGCCGATATACTCTTTGAAGCTTGGCGTCATCTCGACATCGAGCGCCTTGCAATAGACCGACGCTTTGCCGAAGAAGATCAGCAGCGCCTGCAGATAAATATCGAGTTGAACGTCTACCGGCGCCGCGTAGCCACCGCGATCGACCGTCTTCGTCAGGTCATCATCGGAGAACCCGGCGACGATGGCTTTCATCTCGTCGTCCATCTGCTGATACCACGCCTTGAGCTGCGCCACGCTGCCCTCGATGCCCGCTGCCTCGTTGTGATATGACCAGTCCTGCTTGAACGTCTTCAACGACTGGATGTACGAGTATTCGACATCACCCGACTCACGGCAAAGCGCGCCAAGCGTCATATTCTGCCCGCCGGGATTGAACGAAAGCTGCTCATCGTGGAGCGCGTCGAGCAGTTGGATGCGCATGCCATGCGTCCCCTCGATCCACGACCATTTTTCCTGAGCGTATCGGTTCATCGGTTCCTCCTCATCGATCTCGCAAAAGAACATCCTTTCTAATAGTACACGGCACGCCATGGCACGGTATAGTAAAAACGCGCCATCATGGACATATCTGACACGAACTCGTATGCACCAAGCGTCATGCGGCAAGCACCAAATGCGGAGAGGGCTGGCATGCGGACACGGCGGACACAGCAGACACGGCACACAGCGACGCAGGGCATCTTACATCCAGAGGCGGTCGAGCGAACGTTTCATCTCGCGCGCGCGTTGTCTTCGCCCGATCTGCGCCTCTTCGTCGAGCACTACTGGATCGTTTCCTGGGATCTCCGCGGCCAGAGCCCACACACGCAAGAGACGCTGCCCTATCCCTGCGCGCATCTCGTCTTCGAGGCGGGCAACACCAGCATTGTCGGCGTAATGACCGGCAAATTCACTCGTCTACTGGAGGGGCACGGCCACGTCTTCGGCATCAAATTTCAGCCAGCAGGGTTCTATCCGTTCGCGCGCCGTCCGATGCGCTCACTCACCGACCAAAGGCTGCCCTTCGCGGACATCTTTGGCATCCGCTGCGACGAGTTGGAATCAGCCATTCTTGCACAACCGGATCAGGCGACGCAGGTGACGCTCGCCGAGGATTTTCTGCGCGCCCGCCTGCCGCAGCCTGACGAGCGCGTTGCCATACTCAATAACATCGTCGCGGATATCGCCGCCGACCGCGACATCACGACCGTCGAGCAGGTGCTGCACCGCTGCGCGCATGGCACGATGAGCAAACGCACGCTGCAGCGAATCTTCAGCGACTATATCGGCGTGGGACCCAAGTGGGTCATCCGGCGATTTCGACTGCACGAGGCAGCCGGGCGCATCGACGCAGGCGACACCGTTGACTGGTCACGCCTCGCGCTGGAGCTTGGCTACACCGACCAGACGCACTTCATCAAAGACTTTAAGGCCATCGTCGGCAAAACCCCGGCGGAATACAGCCGTCAGCGTCTCCCGACGTCATAACGGTGGGCCAGTTTCGCGCGGCGACCGGGGATGCAGCCAGAGCGAGAGATGGGCTGGCTGCATCGTCTCTTTCACCACCTGCAACAACTGGTCGCTCAGCGTCTGCAAATCAACCTCCTGCCGCAGCGTGGTTGCCAGCCGCTCCAGCGTTCGCGTGGCGTCATAGCGGCGGCGATAAAAGCGACGGTCGATGAACCGCTGCAGGCGCTGCCGTAGTGGCTGAAAGAGCGCCGCCGCCAACAATGTGGAGGCGACAATCGCCAGCGGTGATTCCCCGTGAATGCCCGTGACCACTCGAATCAGCGCCTGGGCACTGACGACGCTCACCAGGTAGACGGCGAACAGGATGCTGGTCAGCGAGCCATACACGAGCGTACGGTTGATGAGCAGATCGATGTCGTAGAGCCGATGACGCAGCATGGCGATGGCCAGCGTGACCGGCACCAGCAACATCACCCCGTAGCTCGCCGCCAAAAATGAGGGAACGCTCAGCGATAGCGGGCGCGTCGCGGGGAAGACGAGCGGCGTCAGAAATGTCAGCGCGAGGAATCCGGTCAGCGCGAGCGCCATGCCCCAGACGACCCACTTGGTCTGCTGGCGCTGTACATGGGTGGAGACGCGCCGATAGCGATAGGTCTGCGCGACCACCACCGAGAGCACGAACCCAAGGAAACCCGCAGCCTGCAACAGCGGCGGGTAGTGTTCGGGGTTCAGTGGCGACGCGGGAAAGAAGAACTCTGGAATCTGCGGCACCATCCACGCGAACCCGACCCAGCGCGTCCACCAGGGCACGAAGCGCCCATCGGGAAAGAGGAAGCAGAAAAAGCTGAGGGATGCCGACCCTAGATAGCGCAGCAGCATCACCAGTGGCCACCACATGGGATGCATCGCGGCCAGCGCGGCGGGCGCATCGGGAAAGCGCGCCACACCAAACAGCACCAGCGTCATCGCGGTGAAGAGCGCCATGCGGTCGCTGGCCCCGCGCCAGAACAGCAGCATGGCGATCAGCAGCCAGCACGCGCTAGCGATGGTGTTGAGCGCGACAAATCCGGCGGCATAGCTGGCGAGCGAGATGCCCATCGCTGACAGCGCCTGTGCTTGCCCGGCGGATAACTGGCCGTTCACACACGGCAGCGTGGCGCAGAGTGTATGCATCTGCGTGGCGTAGTTAGGCAGACTGAAGGCAAAGACAGCCACCGTCAGCAGCGTCAGGGCAATCCATGCGCCGCGCGCGACGGCGGCACCACGGCGAAGGCCAGTCGTGGCAGGCGCCAGCATATCACGCATGTGCTCGTCTCCAAGCTGCACGGCAATCCGCCTTGTCTCATCCATCGCATCGGACGATCGTCGCGGGTTCGCCACCACGCAAGCGTAGTATGCGCCTCCGCGCAAGATTTGACGATCCATGAGGTTCACAGCACACCCGCGAGTCAGTGCCGTTGCGGCGTATTACTGGCGCACATATGCGCGACATATCGTTCGTCGGTGCTGTATCGTATCAAACTCGTCACGGCGCCCTGTAACCCTCCGCGTACTGCAGAGTATAGAGCGTATCTTTCCGCGATGCGCGCCGACGTGCGGCTGGGAGGACGTCCTTTCCCTGAGGACGCGAACATCATACGTATAAAAGGAGGGACAGGACATGCCTGCCTCTCAGCACTGCTCCACTGCGACTTGTGACCGTCCCGCGACAACCACTTGCTTCGAGTGCGACGCGCCCTGCTGTGCGCGGCACATCACCACCATAGCTCTGGCGACGGCCACACACTCCGTCCGAGTGAGCGTCTGCCTCGAATGCCTCCACCAGTACAGCATTGACCCTGAAATCCAGCCGCTCCTCAAGATTGATACCGCGCGGCTTCGCTGAATCGCTTCACGACGCTTCCTCGATGCTTCCCTGGCACTTCACATCCTCGACATATTTCCCAACGCATACCTTGATGACTTTCGCCACTGGACACAGCCTGATACCATAGTGTCCACCGGGCAGTATAACACGAGCGCCGCCCACGCCAATCGCCGCGCAGCATATCGTCGGCGGGCGAGCCTACGAGGTCTTACAGGGTCTTGAACAGATGGAATTGACAGAGGAGCGTGCATGTTCAACAGACAAAAGCAGCAGACCGATCCACGGGTGGACGCCGCGAAGACTGCCTCGCTCGCCATCGCCTGGGGTATCGCGGCTGGGGTCGCCTATCTCGGATTGATTTATCAGGCGGTTCATCTCATCGTCAACGCGACCAACGGCGACTGGACAGGCGCGCCAGTTGACCAGGGAATCGTCACCTTTGGCTCGAAGTTTCAGCAGTTCGGCACAAGCTACGCCCAGCTAGCCACCATCGTGATTGCTGCGCTGCCCATCGCCATCATTGCTACCGTCGCCGTCGGCATCATCGCGCGCGCGCGCCCCCGCCTCTCACTGAGCGCGGGTCTGCTCATTGTCGCCGCGGTGATCGGGCTGGCAGGCTCGCTGCTGCTCTTTGTCGCGCTGGTGGCCAACTTGAAGAACGGCATCCAGTTTGTCGTGGCGCTGATCACCATCGTGATCGTCTCCATCCTGCTGCGTCTGCAGCGCGCCATTCGCCGCTTCTTCCGTCGTTCACCCGCCATTGCCAGCCTGCTGTTCGCCGCAGTGACGATCTTCTATCTGATCCTCTCCAACGGTGCCAATATCTCTAGCCTGGTCTTACAGCAGGTGGATATCTGGCTCGCGTTGTTGGCGTTCGCGATCGTGTTCTATTGCGGTGTCTCGCTCGTGCGGATTCGCAGACGGCTGCGTGGCGCGGGTCTGGCGCGCCCTGCTGGCAGGCGCTAAATCCCATACGCCTTGGGGCGCTCTATTCGCGGCCGGTAGCCGTTTCGGCGGAAGATTCGGCGCTGGCCGCGAGGCGTCGGCGATAGTCCGCGATCATCGGCAGGTGCTCTTCATCGTGTTCGGTGAGCCACCAGAGGTTGGCGGTCTCGTCCCACCCGCCCGGCCCGAGCGGAATCGTCTCTGAGGGCCACTGCCCCAGCGCGGCAAGCAGGTGATCGTGGTTCTCGTTGAACTCCTGCATGACCTCCACGACCGGCAACCGCCGACGCTCCTCAACCCGCCGCGCATTCCAGACATCCACGCTCTCGTTGACCAGCGGCCCAACCTCTTCGCCATGGGCTGTCTGCTCTACCCAGCGCAACGCCTCACCCTGCCACGCCGCCAGATGCGCCAGCATATCACGCAGCGCCCATTGCGGTGTCACCAGATCATTGGCGATCTGATCTTCTGTCAGCCCGCTCAGCGCCTCGTTCAACTTCTGTCGACCAGTTCGGATGCGTTCCAGAAATTCAGCCTTGTCCATTGGACACCTCACTGGCATCGTATGTCTGCGGGTGGTTGCTCGCCATCACCTGACCGTGTTCATCATCGCTGGCTCACTAGTGTAACACAGTTCATACCCAAATACGCATCCCGGCGTATATACCTGATGACACGGGGTGATGCCGCGCAGTGCAACGAGACACCAGATGATGAAATGTGCCATAGCATGTTTCATTCCCACGGTAACGGACACACTCAGCCATGTGCTTACGGGGCCATGCGCCGCGCATATGGGGCACGCCGCATGACCAAAACGACCCCACGGAGAAGTTTGCCAATGGATATCGCACCGTTCGCGCCGCTTCTGCGCTT